>NZ_JAXBME010000009.1 GCF_033963835.1 Cytobacillus sp. IB215665 | reverse complement strand
TTAACTAAAACAAAATTAAAAGACCAAAAGATTTGTGCCATAGATCTTGGAATCACAAACTCTGCGGTTTGTTCAGTTATGGATTCAACCGGAACTGTCTTGGCTCGAAAGTTTATTAACCAGTCAAAAGAAAAAGACCGATTGTATACAATGACGAACAAATTACGCAAAGCACAAGCGATTTCCGGTTGGATATCTGCTCAGAACTTTTGGCGTAGAATCAATGGGATTCAAAAACACATTGTAAATAATACTTCTTACGAGATCGTGAAGTTCGCTCGCGAGAATAATTGCGATGTAATAGTCTTTGAGTACCTGGATAAAATGAAAACCCCTAAGGGATACTACGGTGCAAAGAAACTTCGTTTCAAGCTCCATTATTGGAGAAAAAAAGGGATTCAAAACAAAGTCACTCAAGCTGCTCATTACCTCGGAATGCGTATTTCTAGAATTAACGCTTGGAATACAAGTGCCTTAGCTTTTGATGGTTCAGGAGAAGTAGAGAGAAATCCTAAAAAAGACCTTGCCACGTTCTCGACGGGCAAAGTTTATCATGCGGATTTATCAGCTTCTTACAATATCGGAGCTCGATATTTTATTCGAGGAGTCCAAAAATCCATTTCTGAAAAGAAATGGTTGTCCCTTCAGGCAAAAGTTCCTGAATTGGCAAAAAGAACAGAACAAAACTTGTCTTCATTAATTAGTCTTAACTTGGCATTAGAGTCACCGAAGGTGGCTTAATAGCTTGTTTTGTACTCTATTTAAGACAAGGGATGCTCCATCAAATTGTACAACAAATTAGTTGGAGAGGTTCACAATAACAATGGATATATAGTCTTAATAAAAGATGCTAATTCCGTACAATTAGTTGTAGATGTTTATAACTTAGAAAAAGGAAAATACACGGTTGCAATAGTAGACAATCATGGCAATGGAGTCTTGGTTGGAGAAGGTAATGTAAGTATGAACTATGTACAATTAATAGATGAAGTAACTTTTACACCTAGTAATTCACATAAGTTACTTTTGTGGACTGTCCATCCTACAAGGTTATTTGGGGAACGATGAACCTATGAATTTAGTAATTAAAAACTCTAATGGTGAAGAAATAATTAATGAAGAACTTACGATCAAAGGGGAATAACACCATTCTAATAAGGTCAGGGTGAGTGAGTTTTAAATTTAGTCATTAAACTAGAGTCGGAAGAAGTTCAAGGTGGAACTTATGTTATATATTACTTTTTTATGGGATTACATGCTGTCTTATTTTTTATGAAAACAATTCTAAACTAAGCTATATTGAGGTGATTAAGTACTGAATTCAGTCCTTAGTCACCGTTAGATTCCTCTATCAGAGCTGTAAAATATAACTATTACAAACTATCAAAATGATTTCGTACAATAGTACGCTAGATGATCTTCTTTTTTCTCGAGTGGTTTTAATTCTTCCTTAATACTCATTGTTTGAAGGGAGAGGTATTATTCTCGCCTTCTAATCTTATGGTTCCTTCTAATACATATGTTTGCTTACGTTTTCTTACTAAGCTCATCATTCCTGCAATTAAGAATAGCAGAGCTGTTAAATAACCTAGGATTTCATTCAATAAAGATGCTACTAATGTAATGAAGGTAATTGGTACCGCGGCAATAATTAACGACGTTCCAGCTAGTAGTGGCTTCTTATTTCCTCTCAGGCTAAAGGCGGCAATTAGACCTAACATCAGACTAATAAAACCCGCTACCATAACGAGCCATGCTGTACTAGCCATGCTTTCAATAAAATCAGTTATATTGGTTACTGCCACATCAGGATAATCTAAAGCTAGCTCATCCTCCAATTCACTTAGAAATTCTTCGTTCTTTAAATAATATATCATTCCGGCTCCAATAATAGCTATTAATGCACTTAAGATGGATGCTATCCCTGAAATAATAATTTCTCCTGTTCTCTTCAAAGTAACACCTCCCTTTCTACGGTGGTTATGTGAATATATTACCATGATTATGTTAATTTATCATAGTTTGTAAAATATGATAAAATTAATTGTTGGAATATTAAGATTATTATTATAGCGGAGAATACTATATTGACCTTATATTGGAGCTTGTCTGAATATGATGATCCAGCATAATACGATATATGAAATAATAGTAATGTAGAATTTGAATTTCGCTTAAAGTCGGTAAAAAAAGGTTTAAAAGATAGCGTTTAGCACAGTATATTGTTCTCCAATATGAATATTTGACCTGAACCGTAAATATGGTATTACATGATTGTTCCTTAATATGTATTCAAATATAGGATTTATATAACATTCTTCTGTTAATTCCTATACAAGTGGAACTAGACTAGAGAATGCTACTTGAAAATTTTTGTTGGAAATATGCTCTAATATAAAATAGCGGTAATTAAGTGATGGATACGGGATTATGGTCCTTATCGTAAACTGTATGCAAATGTAATGAAATTGGCATAGTTAGATAGGTGCTTTGTCATACTACCATTGTTAATGAAGAAAAAATGCTACGGTCAGAGTTGAATCTGTGCTGAGTGAATTTTTACTATTTACATATGAGGTCATAATGGTTGTTGAAAGTATGATGAAATATTTTAGCTTTTTAACAAAACAATGACTAGTATTACTATTCCACCTAAAATAAGTATTGAAATAGGGAGAAGTATAGCAAGAGATAATGGCCAACTCCAACTTTGAATTTCTGCAACAATAAATAATATGATTCCAATACCAATTAGTATCTTCCCAGGCATGGAACGATTTTTATGAGGTAATTCTTTAGTTATCCACCAAGCGAAAATAACAATGAAAAAGGGTACTCCAATAAAGAATAAACTTTGTACCAACATTATTTTTTCTACTCCTTATTCTTATAAAAAATTGCTCTATTAGCATACATGAGATATTACCTTGAGCTTTCATTAATAACTCTAGCTACTAATAATACTAGATAATTATTAATATATATATGAAGAATTTCTTAAGATTTCTAAACCTATAATTTTTACACGGTTTATGTGACAACTAATATTAATCCATAATGATTATTGAGTCGATAAGTTTTTTTTAGCTATAAATTAGTGGGGAGTCAGGAGCACGATCAATCGATTATGCTATTGTTACCAAATTTGAACCGAAACATGCAGTTTTAAACGTTTGTCATCGGATTAGAAAATAACAGATGCCACAAACTTTAGTTGTGTATATGTTTATTTTGTAAGGAAAACAACAATTAATACGAAATAACCATATCAATAAACTGAGCTGCCAATATAGAAATAATCGCCAAAGTTAACATGAATATAGATTAGAATTTACTTTGTAAAGCCGATTTCTAGGGTGTTACCCCTGATCATATATAGTAGAGTCTCTATATGATTAACAGATATTTAAGTTTGAGTTTCTTATAAGATTTTAACTACGATATTCAACGGCTTGGAAAGATAAAATCTAAACAAGTGTGATAATAGAAGGGAGATAATAATGACTAATTCCATCTTATCTACGAAACTCAATATCCCAATAATGAGGCGCGAGTTAGTTGTACGAAGCCGTTTAATTAAGCAGCTAAACGATGGGATGTACCGGCGTTTGACTCTCATATCAGCTCATGCAGGTTTTGGGAAAACGACATTAGTGAGCGAATGGCTTGCCAACTGTAATTGTGCTGTAGGATGGCTGTCGCTAGAAGAGGGAGATAATAACCCTCACTCTTTTCTCTCTTATATTATTGCAGCAATACAGACAATAGAGGAAGATCTAGGTGATGAACTGTTGAGTTTACTCGGATCTCCCCAGCCACCCAAATTGGAAGGTATCTTAACTTCTCTTCTTAATGAAATCACTTCAATACCATATAACTTTATTCTCGTACTTGATGACTATCATACGATCCATACACAACCTATAAACGATGTCATGACATTCTTTTTAGAAAATATGCCTTCACAGATGCATTTGGTAATTACAACTCGTGAAGACCCTAAACTTCCTTTGGCACGTTTACGAGCAAGAGATCAGCTGACGGAAATACGCAACTCAGACTTACGCTTTACTAGCCCTGAAGCTGCTAGCTTCCTTAATCAAGTGATGAATTTGAAGCTGTCAAATAACAATATCGATAACCTAGTAACTAAAACGGAGGGATGGATTACTGGCCTTCAACTGGCTGGGATTTCAATGGGCGGACATGATGACCCATCAAGCTTTATAAAAACATTTACAGGAAATCACTCTTTCATAGTTGACTATTTAGTAGAAGAAGTTCTTAAACAACAGTCAGTATATATCCAGAATTTTTTATTGCAAACATCAATTTTAGATCGTTTATGTGGCTCATTATGTGATGCAATAATGCAAGATACATTTCTTAAAGGGCAGCAATCACTTGAGTTTATAGAAAAATCGAATCTGTTTATTATTCCTTTGGATAATGAGCGTCGCTGGTATCGGTATCACCACCTTTTTGCAGAATTGTTAAAACAAAAATTGTTGCATAGCAGTGATGATACCTTAGTGAGCAGTGGTATAGATATTGGGCAATTACATATACGCGCAAGTATTTGGTATGAAAAAAATAACTACGAGATTGAGGCATTTCAACATGCTACAGCTGCTGGTGATGTAGAACGAGCTGAACGTTTATTGTTGGGGAATGGGATCCCTCTTCACTTTCGTGGAGCTGTTGTCCCTGTAATGAAATGGCTTGAAACATTAACAACAGACACATTAGATGCTCATCCTACATTATGGGTTATATATGCTTCAGTACTCTCTATGTCTGCTCAATATAACGAGGTTGAACCAAAATTACTCGCTGCTGAAAGGGCCTTGCATGGACTTGAGAAAAATATGAAAACTCGGAACCTTATAGGGCATATTGCTGCCATACGTGCGCTGCTGGCTACAGCACAAAATAATGTAGACGTAATAATTTCCGAGTCTCTTATTGCACTAGAGAACCTAAGCCCAAGTAACTTAGCGGTTCGAACTGCAACTACTTGGAAGCTAGGTGTAGCCTACGAACTACAAGGAGACAACACAAAAGCGAAACAAGCATATTCAGAAGCTATTGCTACTAGTAATGCGTCAGGTAATAAAATAATTGCAATATTATCCACAATCGCCCTAGGGAACTTACAAGTAAAAGAGAACCTGCTCATGCAAGCATTTAAAACATACGAGCAAGCTCTAAAAATGAAAGATGATACGCCGTCATCATATTCGTATCATGTATATATTGGTTTAGCTCGTATTTATTACGAATGGAACGATTTAGATACAGCTATTGAATATATAGAGAAAAGTAAACAACTAGCGAAATATATAGAAAATTATAATCAAATTATTACGTGTAACCTTCTCTATGTCCAAACATTGCTTGCGAAGAAAGACCTTGAGGTCGCAACTAATATCTTAAATGAAATAAAACAGTTTGCTATTCAGTATGACTTAGAAGATCGAATGTCAGAAGTCTGTGAGACAGAGGTACTTTTATTGTTAAATCAGGGAAAGGTTCATGCTGCACGTGAATTAGCTGAAACATACAAACACCCACATAGTCAGGCAAGAGTATATCTTTCTCAAGGAGACATCGCTAAAGCTCAGCATGAGTTAAACACTTACTACCAAGAGGTAAAGCAAAATGGCATGAGAGAGAAAATGTTGAAGGTAAAGGTTTTACAGGCAATAGTTTCTTATTTAGATGGTGAAACAAACGAAGCATTGCAATTGTTAACAGACCATCTATTAGAAGCAAGCTCTGGTCGTTTTGTTCGAACTTTTCTTGATGAAGGGGAGCATATGGAACGATTATTGACCAAAGCATATGCTAATGGGATTATGCCAGAGTATATAGACCTTTTAATACAAGCATTCAAACTTGATTATGTAGCACAACAAAATATGACTCAACCTCAGCTCCTATTTGATGCTTTGAGTGAACGTGAGCTTGAGGTTTTACAGCTAATAGGACAGGGGTTTTCAAACAAAGAAATTAGTAAAAAACTATTTATTGCATTAGACACTGTTAAAGGACATAATCGAAGGATTTTTGAAAAGCTTCAGGTTAGAAGGCGCACTGAGGCTGTTGCCAAAGCACGTGAGATGGGGTTGCTGTAGAATTATTCAGGCTCAGCCCAGTTCGTATGTCGCTTACTCCTACATATTGAAAAACAACACTAAAGTGTCTATGGATTTAAAACAAATAGAAGTAAAATAAGATACAGGCTTCAAAGAATCTGCCATAAGGAAGATAAGATGATTATTGAGGAAATTATGGAAATATTGAAAACTGCCAACCTTAGTTCCCAAAAAGGAACTAATAGAACTAATGCAGAGGTTATTTGTAGGTTTTTCATAACCTAGACAACCAGTGGTCGATATTGTATTCTCTCGAGTCGTTAAATAAGTAGGTAATAATAGCTAATTTAACAAAAGGTGAAAGGAGAACAAATTAATGAAAGCATACAGAATGACTGCAGTGATCGTAGGTGTCCTCTACATTATCGGAACAGCATCAGGAATTTTAAGTAAGTTAGTTACCGGGGATCTACTTGCTGGGGAGGATTTTTTAAGCAAAATTGCTGCCAATCCTCATCAGCTTAACCTAGGCGCATTTTTTATTCTCATTATGGGGCTTTCTTTAGCGGCGATGCCTGTTTTCTTATACCCACTCTTCAAAAAAAAGAACGAAGCCCTGGCACTGGGAATGGTCGTTTTCCGAGGACCACTAGAGGGAAGTGTATATATCCTAGCGGTAGTCAGTTGGCTCTTGTTAAGCGTGTTCAGCAAGGAATTCACAGCGGCTGGAGCAGAGGAGGCATCTTTACAGGTAATTGGTAATGTCCTGCTTCAGGCAAATGACATCATGAGCCCCGTTACGACTATTGTTTTTATCATCGGGGCAATGCTGCTGTACACCCTCTTCTATCTCACCAAACTTCTCCCTCGTTGGTTATCTGTCTGGGGTTTGATCGGAGCGGTTATCTATCTGGCTGTCGACTTATTAAAGTTATTTGGACTAAACCTTAACTTAGAAATGTTGTATGCTCCGTTGGGTGTGCAAGAGATGATAATGGCACTTTGGTTGATTATTAAAGGATTCAATCAAGCGGCACTTAATGAGTTGCTGACTGCTAAGCACGGCAAATAAATGTCAATTATTATTTCAAACGAACGATAGGTAATAAACTTGACGTGAGATTATTTTGAGCTAATTGCCTTAAATAAGATTCTTTTTTCGTTGCTCTTTCATTAAAACTCGAGCAACTGAGATGTACTATATGTTTTTTTAGTCTTTAGAGAAAAGAACCGAACGTGTTAATTTTTTTAGTACAACAACAGCCTATTACGAAAAGCATGATCTGAACGGAAAAAGTAGGTTGATGAGTAGTTATGATAATAGTAAGGAGGAGATATTAATTAAAGCGATTACATGCATTAAATACGGTCCACCTGAAGTCCTTCAGCTTAAAGAAGTGGAAAAACCCATTCCAAAAAACAATGAAGTACTCGTAAAAATACACGCAACTGCAGTAACTGCAAGTGATTGTGTAATCAGAGGTTTTAACATGCCTGGCAACCCTAGCTTTCCTAAAAAGCAAATCATGGAACTGATGATGAGAATATTCCTTGGGTTTTCGAAACCAAGAAATCCTATAATCGGACTCGTATTCTCAGGGGTCGTAGAATCAGTAGGTAATGATGTTGAGATATTCAACAAAGGTGACCAAGTGTATGGATTTACAGGAAATAGCCGTGGAACATATGCTGAGTACAAATGTGTATGTGCGAAAGAAATTGAGCAAGGGGAATTGGTGCTAAAACCGAAAAATATAAGTCATAAAGAAGCGGCAGCGATAGTGTATGGTGGTGCTCTCGCAATGCACTTTATGCAAGATGGTGATATCCAAGATGGGAAGAAAGTGCTTATTTATGGCGCTTCAGGAGCAATAGGGACGACTGCGGTGCAACTAGCAAAACAATTAGGTGCTGAAGTCACTGCGGTATGTAGCTCAACGAATAGAGAATTAGTGAAATCTCTAGGTGCAGACAAAGTAATAGATTACACTAAAGAGGATTCATTAAATCAATTAGAACTTTACGATTTTATCCTTGATGCTGTTGGAAAAAACAAAAGCTCGAAACTAAAAAGTCAATGTGAAACAGCACTTAGTAATAGTGGAAAATACGTGTCTGTAGATGATGGATTTTTAAAGATACATCCACAGTATCTTATTAAACTTAACGAGTTAATTGAAGCGGGACATGTTAAGGCAGTCATAGACAGAAATTATCCATTAGAAGAGATCGTTGAAGCACATAAATACGTAGACCAAGGTCACAAAAAGGGGAATGTAGTCATAACTGTATAATATTTTTGGTATAAGGATGTTTAATAACCATACTACCCTAATAACTTAAGCTAGAACTGACCCTTTATAGCAGCTAATTCAAATTTGACTTACCGCACTGTTTTTAAAGCCAGTTGAAAAATTATCAGGAATAAATATGAACATGCTACTTTAAGTGAAAAAGACAATGACAAGTATATATTGATAAAATAATTTGTTAGTTAATTTATGAAGTGAAAAATTAGGATACTTTATTAAAATGGCGCCTCTTTCCAAAAGGAGGCGTCATTTTTATGATATGACTTGGAGCATGTATTTTACATAGCTATTGTTGATCAAGCTACTCGTTTTCTTTATTTTTGTATAGCGATATCGTGTTGTTTTGCCCTTCTACTATTTCACCTCGTTTCACAGCCCTTAAAATGCCAAGTAATGAATGCTAATAACTAATTATTAGTAAAGACTTAAGAAATTCTTCACTATTATGTATCGGGGTTCTTAAGAATCACTTAGTAATATTAGTATCAAATAAATGGTCGGTTGATATTTTTGCAATATAGAAATTTAAAAAGAATGTATCAACCTTCCTACAATAGAGACATCTAGGTCCTAAATATAACATGGGTCTGTTATAAGAGAAAATGAATTGGAGGTATCCTTATGATTGAAGTGAAAAATGTCATAAAAAAATATGGTAGAAAGCGTGTATTAAAAGATGTTTCTTTTACTGCTAAAAAAGGGGAGGTTACTTGTTTAATTGGTATTAATGGTGTAGGTAAAACTACCATTATGAAATCGATTATGGGATTAATGCCTATAGATAGTGGTGAAATCCTCATTGATGGTGAAAGGCTCCATAAAGGGAGCTATGAGAAAATCACCTTTATTCCAGATTCAATAACGATGTTACCACATATGAAAATACATGAAGCCTTTACTTTCATGGCTGATTTTTACGATTGCTGGAATCAACAACGTGCCACAGAGCTGCTTCAATTCTTTAAATTAAATGAAGCTGACAGAATCTCAGATTTATCGAAAGGAAATACAGCAAAAATGAATCTTCTACTAGGATTAGCGATGGATGTTGAGTATATTCTAATGGATGAGCCTTTTTCAGGTATTGATGTGTTTAGTCGTGAAGAAATTGCAAATGTGTTTACTAGTGAATTAATAAAAGATCGTGGCGTCATCATCACCACACATGAAATAAACGATATTGATCATTTAATAGATAAAGTTGTTTTACTAGAAAATGGAGAAGTTTTAAAAGAGTTCGATACAGAAGAAGTGAGAAAGAGCCACGGGAAATCAATCATCGATGTGATGAGAGAGGTGTATTTAGTATGAAACGTTATATGAAGTTAATTGATTTTGAGTTTAATCGTTTTATAAAATTATATGTAGTATTAATGGGGCTAACATTCTTTTCACAAATGGTCGGGGTCATTTTTCAATCAAGAAGGTATGTAAATCGAGCTAATGAACAAATATATGGAAATTTCATTCCAATGGATGTGTTTTTGCAAGAGAATGGAACGATGTCCTTTCTAAATATTTCAGAAACGCTATTTTTTAAGGCACCGATATTATTTGCTATCGTTACGTTAATACTATGTGTGTTTTTTATATGGTACCGTGATTGGTTCGGTAAAAATACATTTAGTTATCGTTTATTAGCGTTACCAACTGCACGTATTAATCTTTATTTAGCAAAGGCGACAACGATTCTACTATTAATATTAGGTCTCGTAGCATTCCAGTTATTATTGTTACTCATTGAAGGTCAAGTTTTCCAATGGATAGTCCCTCATGAGTTTCGTACCGATTTAACTTTTATTGAAATTACAACTCAAGACACATTACTAAAAAACTTAATTCCAACAACTTTCACTGAATTTCTACTTTATTACGGAAGTGGCATGACATTTGTATTTATTGCTTTTGCCGTTATTTTGTTTGAACGATCTTATCATTTAAAAGGTGTGTTCTATGGCATTATCTATAGTGGTTTATGTCTTTTCATTTTGTTGGCTCCTTTATTAATAAATAAACTTGTTTTAAATGATTATTTGTATCTCAAGGAACTATTTTTTGTGGAACTAGGAATTGGAGGAATTATCTTAGTTGGAAGTATTTTGATCGGACATTTCCTTTTAAAGAAAAAAATTATGGTTTGATAGGAGGCCAAAACTAATGAAACGATTTGGAAAAACAATTTTGCTTTGTATTGTTACTGTAATAATAATAGGAACTTTTTACATGCAATCTAGTATAGCTGCAACAGAAAATAAACTACTTGTATGGAAAAAAGTAAGTGGAAATGAGGATACAGTAAAAAATATAGAAATATTAGCAGCGGGTTATACAATAGAAACGCGTGAGCATCACAACTTGCAAATTACAAATAAGAATACAATTAATCGAAATAACACACCGTCTCTACTTGAACAATTGTCAGAGAGTTGGATACACCCCATTATTTTGGAATGGAGAGAACAGTACAACAATTTTATGCGTGGTAAAAATTCAATTAACTTAAATCACTATTATGAAGATGATAACGTGCTAGTTTATGTCGGTGATATTTGGGATTATCAATCTCGATCCAATATTTCATTTAATATTGATATTCTTAATAAAAAATCTGAAGAAGTTAGCTCAATCCAGTTGAAGTTACCAAATAAAGAAAGTTATGATTTCCTAGACGTAAGAGAGATCCAAGTACTTAATGGGATCGCTAAGGTCTTTGCAAGTGGTCAGCGGAAAGATGGAGGAGAGGATTTAACGGTTTACACGTTTGATATAGATGAGCAAGAGTTCATGAATAGTGAATTACTACTTTCTACACCGATTATACCAAGTACGATAACCAATTTCTATGCAACCATAACGATGATGAATGATTTAAAATCTGTTGAACCTCAAAAATATCTTTTAATGAAAGCAGATGCTACGATTTATAGTGAAAATGGTGAGACGGTACAATATGACGATGGTTCAGGTTCAGATCCTAATGAACTTGTTATATACAACATAGAGACAAATCAATCCAAATCATTGACTATACCAGATGAAATGTTAATATCTTCTAATTCATCTACAATTGTTGGTTCAACGCTATTCTTTACATCTCAACAAGAAGATGAATTTGGAGTCATTATGTATGATATAGAAAAGGAAGAATGGGGAGATAAAATAACTTTCGATTTTCTTAATGAACAAACTGGTTATGATATAAAATATCAGTTAATAAATGGAAAAATAAATATACTCCACTCAACAACTAATGGTTATGCCCTTTATGTTAGTGATTTATCCTCAGGAGAGTTATTATATGAAGGGAAACTTACAAGTGAAAAGTATGATCAATTGGGTATTCAAAGTTTAAGTTAATGATTTAAAGCAGCCCAATAATGGATTATTTGGGGCTGCTTGTCTTTATTACATTGATGATAGAGGTATTAACCTAAAAAGTGTAAAATAGTTTCCTTAGTAAGGATTAATTGGCATAACAGTAATTTCTTAGTTGGGGAACTAACCAAAAAAACCAGTAGAAGATAAAGAGGGGAATGTACTTATGTATTTATAGTCCCCACGCGGTTTTTAACAATCTAATTCCTTCTATTATCTCAGCTTCAGATAAGCCTCCATAACCTAGTATAACTTTAGACTCTTCATGCTTTGTAGATTCGTCGTAATATGTTGATAAAGGATATACTTTTACACCAACCTCTAGAGCTGAAGTAACTAGCTCTTCCTCTACCATTTCGTTACTAACTTCTAGAATAATATGTAGCCCTGATTTTTCACCAATGATATTTACTTGATTCCCAAAATCATTAGTAATTGATGTTATTAACGTATGTTGTTTCTTCCGGTATATTGTTCTCATTTTATTTAAATGACTGTCCCAATACCCTTCTTTCATAAATCGAAATAATGTATCTTGATGTAACCGTGAAGCTGCTTGTTTATAAATAGAAAAATACTCTTCATACCGTTCTATTAGATGTGGAGGTAATATCATATAGCTTATACGAATAGATGGAATTAACGATTTAGAAAAACTTCCAAAATATATTACATTGTCATACTTATCGAGTCCTTGTAATGATGGAATTGGTTTTCCTTTATATCGAAATTCACCATCATAGTCGTCTTCAATGATATAGCCCTTGTTTTCATGAGCCCATTTTAATAAATCAATCCTGCGTGAGATAGGCATAACCATTCCAAGCGGAAACTGATGGGATGGAGTAACGTAAATAACACTCGCTCCGCTTTGTCTTAGCGCATTCATATTAATTCCGTCTTCATCAACAGGAATTGCAGCTGTCTTATTTATTTGATTTTTTATAACTGCCATTGTTCCATTAAATCCAGGATTTTCGAATGCAAATACATGGTTTATTCCTATTATTGTGCATAATTGACTTATTAATTGCTGTGTGCCAGCTCCAATAACTACTTGGTCTGCGGAACATCTAACGCCTCTGGATGCAAAAAGATGTTTTACGATAACCTCTCGAAGTGATAATTCTCCTTGCGGGTGCCCAAAATTAAAAAGTTCTCCTTGGTCTTCATATAATGACTGGATAGTTAATTTTCTCCATAATGTATATGGGAACTTTTCTAAATCTACTCTTCCGACATTGAAATCAACTTTAATGTTTGTACTCTCTACTTTTCTATTATTGATTTGTTGTGGGTGAGGATGATTATGAGATAAAAAGATGCTGTTATCTAAATCCGTTACAAAGTATCCTTTTCTTTGTATGCTTCTTACATAGCCTTCAGCACATAACTGATCATATGAGGCCTGAATGGTGTTAAGGCTAATACCTAGATGTTGTGATAACTTTCGTTTAGACGGGAGTTTTTCTTTTGGTTGAATACTTCCTGCTATGATTTCTTTTTTAATATAATTAGTCAATTGAATATAAATAGGTTTTTCACTCTTAGTGTTTAATACGGGTGTTAATTCAATCAATGTGAATTCCTCCATTTATTTCTGGTACCATTCATTTTATGTAAACTGATACTTTTAATTATATCAATCTATGGTTAAATATGAATAACAAGTGCTAGGATCTAGTTGAACTTAATTTGAAAACAAATGTAAATGATCAAGATGAATTTTTATAACGTACATAGGAATTATTTAACATAATGTATGGTTAACTAATTATTGTAATTGTGGATGTTATTCAAACTTATGATATGAAGTACAACTTGTTCAATAAAATAGAAGGGGAGTTTGTTATGAAATATAGACCATTAGGTAATACAGGTATTCATGTATCGGAAGTAGGGTTTGGCTCATGGCAACTTGGAAATAGGAAAGATTGGGGAGAAATGAATGATGACGAAGCAATTAGGCTAGTTCATGAAGCTATTAATCAAGGTTGTAATTTCTTTGATACGGCACCTAACTATGGATTAGGAAAAAGTGAAGAGCTGTTAGGAAAAGCATTAGTTGGCAAAAGAGACCAAGTGATTATTAATACAAAATTTGGCCACCATTCGAATAATACTCAAAATTTTGATGTGAACCTATTACGTCAATCACTTGAAGGAAGCTTAAAACGTCTAAATACTGATTACGTCGATTCGATATTATTGCATAATCCTCCGTTTCACTTTCTTAATGGGGAGAGTCCTCATTATGAATTACTAGAGCGTTTAAAAGAAGAAGGGAAAATTCGTGCATATGGTGCTTCGGTTGATTCAAGTGTTGAATTATTCGAATTACTAGAAACTACAAATAGTCAAGTAATTGAAGTCATGTATAATATCTTCCATCAGGAGCCTGCTAAAGCATTTCAATTAGCAAAATATAAAGGTGTTGGCCTTATTATTAAAGTCCCACTAGATTCTGGTTGGCTTTCTGGTAAATATAATGCACAAAGTTCATTTGAAGGTGTGCGTGGTCGTTGGTCGAAAGAACAAATTGAAACAAGAGCAAAATTATTGTCTAAGCTACGTTTTCTAACAAACGATGGAACAGCGATGGTGCAAGCTGCTTTACGGTATATTTTAGCTTGTCAGGAAGTCTCGACGGTTATTCCAGGAACGAAAAGTATTCAACAGCTATATGAAAATAATTCAGCTACAGAAAAGGAAATGTCATTAGATATGGTTAAAAAAATACAACGGTTTTGGGAAAAGGAATTGCAAAATCAGCCGTTACCATGGTAGACGTTCTCATTTGATAACCTAATATTACTCTTTTTATATGTTTAATAGTTTATCTTTTTGACCCAAGCTATAATTGAAGAAGTTTGCTTCACCAAATATGTAAATTTAACAAAATCGAAAGAATACTAGGTTGAGGGGAAATGTAACATGGCTGTATGGGAAAGGTGGGTACCAGTTGAAGGGCTTCC
This sequence comes from Cytobacillus sp. IB215665, assembly GCF_033963835.1. Lineage (NCBI taxonomy): Bacteria > Bacillati > Bacillota > Bacilli > Caryophanales > Bacillaceae > Cytobacillus > Cytobacillus sp. IB215665. The sequence goes on along the minus strand of NZ_JAXBME010000009.1, from coordinate 87,408 downwards.
TTCAAAAATATATAATTCCTCCCTTATAGATAATAAGGAAGGACTGACTTTAACATTTATTGATGAACATGACGAAACAGAAATAACTATGAAATTTGATGTAGGTGTATTATCTTATTCAAATACTGAAGAAGGCTCATTAATTAAAATGCTTTCTTCATTATATAACAATTATGACGAAAGATTTTATAGTGAGTGGTCTCTATTTAAATTAGGTGATTCTGAATATTTAAGTTGGTTTCTTGAAGAAAATGCTGGTTTATACGACACTATTAAAATTAGCCATTACGTATTTCTTACACCAAATGATGTAATAGAAGTTCTGTCAAAATACCCACCTACTATAGCATTAACAAAGCGTGTTTAAGGCTCTTTTCGTAAATATAGAAGATAAAAACGTCGTTTTATACAAGACAAGGTGCCTCGAATCTAAGTTGTATACGTGTATATTTCTTCGTATGAAAAACAACATTCTATACAAAACAGTTTATTACGAAAAGCAACAATTATTGCGAGAACAGCCTTGTTTAAAGTTGTAGGTGGTTTATCTTATGTAAATCTCATCTGGTAGCCCAAGTAAAATAGCTTGTTAGGATATTCTACTATAGTAAAAATTGAGATTAGTTTACACGACAACTAAGTTAAAACTTATTAAGCTATTGATAGCACTTTTCTTTCTAAATAATCATGAACGACAGAGCTCATTAATTTAGGGAACTGCATCCACATATATGCGTGCTTAGACCCTTTGATATGCTTAATTTCACTTTCTTCTACTAATGTAGAAAATTTTGTCATTATTTCTCTAGCCTTTAAGTTGTGCCACTCATCATCACTCGGTAACATGAGAATAGGACATTTAACTTTCTTATAATATTCTTCAAACTTAACATCCCAATAGTGTTGAATATATTCCTGTCTTGCAAGTAATGGAAAACAGTTAGTAAAGTACCCGTCTTCAGTTTTTGACATATTATGTTTAACAAAATTTAAGAAATGTTCGTTCCATATACCTTGCTTTTTGAAGTCATTTTTCATTGCATTAACGAAATCATCCTTTGTGTTGAAAGCTGGTCTTGTAAAATTCACCAAATCTATACGTCTTTTGTCAATTGTTTCTTTTATTATTTCTTCACTATCATTGATTAAGCCGTATGGTCCAAATTCATTGAATAAAGCCCCTTCACATATAATTGATTTGACCATGTCCGGATATGATGAAGCAAAGCTTAATGCAATTTCTGCACCTAATGAGCTACCTACAATATGACACCTCTTAATCCCTAATTCTTTTAATAACAAATACATATCAGCTGCCATATCATCAATATGATAACCTTCTTTTGGAATATCTGACTTCCCATGACCTCTTATGTCTGGAACAATTAAATTAAAATGATTTGTAAAATATGGGATAAGGCTATCCCACATATGGGAATTTCCAGAACTAAAATGTAAAAAAAGAATAGTTTCTTCTCCAGGAATTGAATATCTGACATTGATGGTGACCCTATTCTTTAGCGTAAATAATTGTTCAATCAATTTTACTTCCCTCCTAAGCGGTTTCAATATTCCTTTAATCAGAGTAAATACTTTAGACTTTCTAATTCAAAATTGATTATAACAAAGCAACTCTGACATATACTTGTCAGAGTTGTTAATGTATTTTTACTTAGGGACTTTTCGTAAACTTTGTTGTTAGTTATTAATTTATTAAAGTAAAAAAGAAGTCTTTATAGGATGAAAAATACATAATTAGTTCAATATTGAAAATACATCAATTTTTTTTGATATTTACCTTGCAAAATGTTCTCACGTGGGATATAGTATTAATTAATCAAATAAATTTGATTTATAAATGTAGAAATATTAAGCAAGATACGAATGCATTTACATTTCATGAACAATTTAAACACTTGAGGTTTGTGTAACAAATTTATTTAATGCTGACATACCGAAACAAGGATATAAATTGATTATCTCTAAATTTAAGTTGTCAGATTCGTTTTACTTGTTGTTCATTTTTTTTGATGGATACATCAAAAAAAATTGATATATATATTATTCATTAGGAGGTAATAAAGTATGAAAATTCATGTTGGTTTAAATGTAACAAATTTAGAGGCATCGATTGATTTTTATTCGAAGTTATTCGGAACAAACCCAGCAAAGACCAAACCTAACTATGCGAAATTTTTGCTAGAAGAGCCAGGATTAAATTTCACATTGCGGCCTGTAGATAGTGTAGAAGGAAACCACATTAATCATTTCGGCTTCCAAGTGTCCAAATCAGAAGAGTTAAAAAAGCATAAAGAAAGATTGGAAACTCAAGGGTTCTTCTCTAGGGATGAGAAAGATACAACATGTTGTTACGCTAGGCAAGATAAATTTTGGATCACTGACCCAGATGGCCATGAATGGGAATTCTTTTTCACCAAAGAAGACACTGAGGAAGACACTATCAATAATAATTGCTGTGCTTAATATGAAGAGGAAGGGAGAATGACTTATGAATGATTATGAGTATGAACATATGATGAAAGAACAAATGCGCAAATTAGATTTGATTAACAGAGAGGCATGGAAATATGAGCCCTATTATCCATCAAAGATGCCTCTCTCAATCAAATCCCTCTATTCTGAATTAACAAGAAAATTATTTCGAAAACAACAGCCTGTACCTTGCTGCATTAACTAACTATATTGAAACCACCAAAGGTCAGTTGGAAAGCCTGATCTTTGGTGGTTTTGTTTCATTATTTTATTGGCTTCCTTGATTCATTTGGGCTAAATCTTGCATAACGTCAGCGGCAACATCAGCCAATAGCTCTGAAATGTGAATTTCTCGAGATGTTTGCGCACCATGTTTTAATACTTTGCCTATCAAATATTGTGTTTTATCTTCACCAGCACGTTCGATAAACATTTTGCGTTCAAGGTCGATCGCTGCTTGTTCATCTTTAAGTGCTAAGTCAACAATATCCTTTATCATGTCTATATTACGATGATCAAGGAAAGTTAATGGTGGTACAACTTGCTGTAGCATTTCTTCAATAGAATCTGATGGAATATGACGTGTAATCAGACCAAAGCGCTCGGCAGTAGGTGCATCCATATCTGCACTCGTCAAGAGGAATTCTAAAGCTCTTGTACGCCCTAACCGTCGTGCAGCTTGTACGCTTCCTTGTCCACCTGGAGGTATGTTTGTACTTAACTCAGGTTGAGCGAACACCGCATTTTCAGTTCCATATACTATATCGCAAGCCATAACAAGTTCATTTCCACCACCACGTGCCGCACCGTCAACTATTGCAATCGTAATTGCGCGCATGTTTTTAACGTCCTCAATTAATTGCATGAAATTTTCCGTTCCAGTTATACCTTCTTCTTTTCGATTTATAACAAGCACATCTAAGTGAGCACTGAAGAAATGTTTATTGTTTGAACGGAAGATGACTACTTTATTATGCTCATCCTTATTTAACTCACTTATTACTTGTTGCAATTCAACAATTAGATCATTTGAAAGTAAATTTACTTCACCATGATCTATTAGCAAAGTTGTAAAGCCCTCACCTTTCTGCACGGTTACACTTGTTGTATTCAAATTGCTACCTCCCTTTTTTAATTTACTATAGTTAGTCTCTATTTCATCAAAGGAAATATAATTATTTTATTTGATTTATAATAGTGCTGATAAATGACAATAGTATAGCTTTTTTCCATATTTCTAAAGGCTCTTAAATTATGTATGAACATTTAATAGTAAGATGGGAGGTTTAGATGGGTACTGCTTAGACGAAAAACTTCAATTAATGCGAAAACAGCTTAGCTAATAGAATTTGTAATGTACGATGAATCATTCAAAATTGATAAGAAACATAATAGAAGGGAAGGATATTATATTATTTAGAAGAGACAATAGCTTATAGCAATAAATATCTTGAAAAAGTTTATATGTGGACTTTTAGAGGCAATAGTCGCGTTTGTACATAAAGTGTCAGTATTGCTAAAGATTGTGTAATGATAAACTTACCTTTTGGTGTAAATCGCAAAAGTATTTTCCCGATGTACAAAAAACAAACTACAGTGCGTCACCATCTGTTCATGCACTTAAATGTTGGGAAGGGCATATAAAAAACACCAAATATATCTTTAGTTAAAATATCTTGAATTAAAGATAAAATTAGGTTAAACTATTTATGAAAGAAAAATTATAAGGAGTGAAGCATCATGAGTTTAAGACCATTAAAAGGCAATCATCATGTTTCTGCCATAACAGCTAATATAAAAGAAAACTATAATTTTTATACAAAAACACTCGGTTTACGTTTAGTTAAAAAAACGATAAACCAAGATGATACTTCTATTTATCATTTATTTTATGCAGATGAAAGGGGAACTCCGGGGACGGATTTGACTTTTTTTGAAATCCCTAATGCAGGAAGAACTTACAAAGGAACCAATAGTATTACCTTAACAGCGTTACGTGTTAAGAATGATGATTCATTAACCTACTGGAAAGAGAGGTTTGAACAGTTAGGTGTAGATCATGATGAAATATCTCATCATTCTGGAAGAGCGACATTAAGCTTTCGTGATGTTGAAGGTCAACGATTGGTTCTTGTATCAGATGAAAATAATGAGGGTGTTCAAGGTGGGAAGCCATGGGATAAGAGTCCAGTACCTGTCGAGCATGGCATTGTTGGGTTAGGACCTATTACTTTAACTGTAGCACATGCTGAATCTACCGCAAGATTTTTAACAGATATTCTAGGCTTTCGTGAAACTCGAAGCTTTCCTTCCTATACAAAGGAGCAGGATACAAATATTCGTGTTTTCGAATCAGGTGAAGGAGGTACTGGTGGAGAGGTTCATCTAGAAGAACGAAGCGATCTTCCAATTGAGAGACCAGGAAGAGGAAGTGTTCATCACTTGGCTTTCCGTGTTGAAGATCGAGAAGAATTAAACAAATGGGTGAAGCGGTTGACAGAGAGTAGAGTGGCGAACTCTGGATTCGTTGAGCGCTACTATTTCGGTTCCTTATACTTCCGTGAACCAAATGGGATTTTGTTCGAGCTTGCAACTGATGGACCAGGGTTTGAATCAGATGAGAGCTTTGAGACTTTAGGTGAAAAGTTAGCTTTACCACCATTTTTTGAAGGTCAAAGGGAATCTATTGAGAAGAAATTAAAGCCACTTGATACTAAGGAATAAACAGAGGAGAGTGATAACTTGAAACATATATATAAACAGGGAAGCCGACCAGATTTACCAACACTACTTCTCCTTCATGGGACTGGTGGAGATGAAAATGATTTATTACCTCTTGCAGAAATCATTGAACCTAGAGCATCTATATTAAGTGTAAGAGGAAATGTAGATGAAAACGGAATGGCACGTTTTTTTGCGAGACTCCGAGAAGGGGTATTTGATGAGAAGGATCTAGTATTTCGCACAAGTGAGCTTAATAAATTTATTGATGACAGTGCTAATGAATATGATTTTAAACGAAATAATGTAATCGCGGTTGGTTATTCAAATGGTGCAAATATTGCTGCAAGTCTTATGTACCACCATAAAAATGCGTTAAGAGGCGGTATATTATTTCATGCGATGGTTCCACGACGGGGGATAACACTTCCTCATCTAAATAATCTACCAGTGTTCATCAGTGGTGGTAAACATGACCAATTAATTTCTACTAAGGAAACAAAAGAGCTTGTTAGAAATCTTGAAGAATCACATGGACAAGTTACAGAGTATTGGACAGAAGGAGGGCATGAACTACGGAAGGAAGAGCTTAACGCCGCAAAAGTTTGGTTTGAGGAAAATTTTATTTAAACGAAAAAAATAGGCTGTTGAGGAAACTCAACAGCTTTATTTTTATGATTTCACAAAGCGGATATATTATTTTGATAAGGTTGTTATCACATTAATTGTTGCTAATCTTAATAGGTTGTTTTCTAAATATTATTTACATTCCCATACTTATCACATAATTCTACTATATTCTTATAATGTAATATTTTATATTACTTACATATGATGAGGAGGGTTTTTTACATGTTAAAAAAGTTAGGTTTGCTTGCATGTGCTGGAGTTATGACAGTTGGCATACTGGGATCAACTAGTGCCCTAGCTAGCGAAAATGAAATGGGGAAGTTTGATAAAGAAACTTTTATGGAAACTTGGAGTAGTCTTACTCAGGAAGAAAGGGAACAAAAGATTTTTGATAGAGCTTCGGATATCGGTATAGATACAACAGACATCTCTCTTGAAGAAGTTCGCAATTTGCTACAAGCAAATCGAGAGCAAACTTTTTTAGATAAGGCTGTGGAAGGTGGAATTGATATATCTGACAAAGATATTGAAGAAGTAAAAGATATATTGCTAGAACATTGTAGACAGGAGCTACTACAAAGAGCTGAAGACTTAGGGATAGTAACTGATGGCAAAACGATAGATGACTTAAAAGGAGAAGTGCGCGAGGAACTCCAAGAAGTAACAAGTAACAGTGAGAGAAAACAATTGTTAGAAGAATGGTCTAGTTTAAGTGACATTGAAAAAGAGTTAAGACTAAGGGATAAGGCTGAAGAATTAGGTATCATTACTGATGGTAAGGAAATTGAGGAGATAAAGGAACTTATTAAGGAAGAGCGAGAGAAGCGCCAACAGGAAAATTAAAACTAATATAAGATCGAATAATTTATAGCTTACGAATAACAAAACGTCTGGTTCTGATTATCTAATGTACCAGCGTTTTTTTTATAGACATTTTGAAAGAAACAGTATTTAATAAAAAATGGTAATCGTATTAAGAATTAAATATATACACAACTAGAGTTTGTGGTATTAAACAGTATGACAAAAGAGAAGGTATGTTTGTTACGTTTTTAACTGAAAAGAAATCGCGCTCAAACGAAGATATGGCATCTGTGGAATGATGATAATTAACGTATTTATTGACTTCATGTAAAAAGAATTTATACAATATAGATAATTGTTATCTACGGCTCTTTTCGCAAATTTTCTTTAATATTTCTAGCAACAACTTAACAGCTAAACGAAATTTGATGCGAATATCATGGTTTAGAAGAACAGATGACACGAAATTCTAGTTGGATCACGTTTTGTTCTTGTTACGTAAAACAATAATAACTGAAAACAGTATTATGAATAAAGGAGAAATGGTAATGCAATACAGCGTAGGTGTTGAGTACGCGCTTCATAGCTTAGTTTATTTATGTTCCACCTCAAAGGTTGGGCCCATCGGAATTAAAGATTTAGCAAAAATACAAGGGCTATCAGAAACATATTTATCCAAAATTTTCACAAAATTAGTAAAGGCAGATATTATTACTTCAAGTACAGGCGTGAAAGGTGGATATGTATTAACGCAACGACCTGAAAATATTACTTTTTGGGATGTAGTTAGGGCAATTGAGGGTGAGAAACCATTATTTCAATGCAGGAGAATAGTTGACAAAAACATTTTTAACGAGCCATGTAACGAAGGCGAATGTTCTGCAGACATACCTTGTCGAATTAATCTAACGATGTTAGAAGCTGAAAATAAAATGCGGGATTATTTAAAAAGTAAAACTCTTTTATGGTTAAAAGATACATTGGATCAAGAATTACCAACTGAAACGATTGAAAAAACAGCAGAATGGTTTGATGAGCATATAAAACCTTAATTAAAATCTGAGAAATCGCTTAGCGTATTATTTTAAGTCACCTAGTTCATTAATTTAACTAACTAGGTTTTTTTGTGTTTTTACACAGTGATTGAATCTACAAATAAATATCACAAATTGGGAGTTGACAAAAACAAGAAATAATATGTATAATCCAGATAAGGGTTATCTATAAAAAGAAAAAGCTAATACCAGGTTCGTGGTGATTAGACCAATTAAAAATTAAAATCGATATTAGTGTATAGTAATTGGGGCTTCACCTAAATTTTTTTGGTTTCTATTACGGATAACTCTTATCTTAATTATATCTAAAGAAGGAGTGTTCATTAATGAAGACAAGATTTATTATGGGAGACGTTGATCCAGAAGCATATAAAGTTATGTTCGGCTTAGAAGGGTATGTATCTCATTCCTCAATTGACAAAACAATGTTAGAGCTTATTAAAATCCGTGCATCACAAATTAACGGATGTGCTTTTTGTATTGATATGCATACGAGAGATGCTAGGAAAAATGGAGAATCGGAAGAAAGAATATATGCCTTAAACGCATGGCGAGAAACGGATTTTTATACTGACAAGGAAAGAGCAGTGTTAGCATTAACCGAATCAATTACATTAGTATCAGAAAATCACGTACCTGATGATGTTTATAATGGGGTCAAGAACCTCTATTCTGACAAGGAAATTTCAGAACTAATTATGTCCATTATTACAATAAATGCATGGAATCGAATTGCTATTGCTACACGTATGATGCCGATGAAAAATAAACAGTAAATAAAGTCAAGGAATTTGAACCAGGTCAGGTGGAATGAACTCCACCTGACAGATCAATGAAAAGAAAAGAAGCACCTTTGGGTTAAAATGAAGTGGGAGACCTATTGCACTTTCAATGATCATGAATCTCTAATTTTCTCATAAACTATGTTTAATCCATGAAAATTTCTGACTTTTTGACATATTAACTGTTTTCTAAAATTTAATTATTAGTATAATAATAAATATTTAATATGTTTAAAAGGAGGTCATTATATGGATTTGTGGCGAAATAAAGAGTTTTGTATATGTACGAATAACGAGTATTTAAATTTAGATATTATTCATCGTTATTTGAGTGAAGAAGCATACTGGTCAAAAGGGATACCGATGGAGAACATCATAAAATCTATAGCAAATAGTTCTTTATGCTTTGGAGTATATAAAGGGGAAGTAGGAACAGAGGGATGTGCACAAACTGGCTTTGCAAGAATAATTTCAGACTTTTCATCTTTTGCTTACCTTTGCGATGTATTCATATTACCAGACTTTCAAAAATTAGGTTTAGCAAAATGGTTATTGGACATTATTAACAATCATCCCGAACTAACAAATGTTCGTAGATTTATGCTTGCGACGAAAGATGCTCATTCGTTATATACGAAATACGGTTTTGAGCATATTAATAATCCAGAATTCTTCATGCAAAAAGTTCGTAAACCTTCGTATCAACAATAACTTGCAATAAAACGATGTTATATTGTCGGACTTGGTTTTGATATGTGCGGTTTAATTAATGGATTGCAAGATGTATATACCAACAAAGAGAATAATTAATTATCTATTTTACAAAGAATACTTCTTATTTAGGTATTCTTTTTTTATGTTCTGATGTCTGTATATCATCATGGTTTCGTTATTTCATCTGAAGTCAAAAAAAGTCACCGAATGAAACTTCTCCAACACTTACAAGTTTCTTATAAATTTACGACGGAATTTGTCGTAGTTGTATGCTAACTTTTATTTAATAGCACAACACATTATTTTGTATAAGACTGTTTTCGTAGTGTTGTTTATCGTACGAATACGGGAAGCAATTTGTATAACTAACAACCAAACTTACGATAAAGACTTCTAATTAAGAAGGAGTGCAATTTCAGTGGCTGAACCATTAAAAAATATGTACACAGAATCATTTTTTATTCAATTTGCGAATATTGTTGAGGAAGCCTATCCTCAGTTTGACTCAAATCATTTTATGAAGCTTATTTACTGTGATGACTGGGATACAAAAGAATTAAAGCAGCGAATGAGACATATTACAATATGTTTACGTGAAATATTACCTCCTTCTTATGAGGAGGCATTAGCTATTCTATACAGCATTGCACAACAGTGTCGAGGGATTGAATATTTGTTCTTCCCTGATTTTGTTGAAGTATACGGACTTGAGCAATGGGATATTTCTATAGCAGCATTAGCACACTTTACAAAGTTCTCGACCTCGGAGGGGGCAGTAAGGCCATTTATTATTGCATCCCCAAAATTAATGATGAAACAAATGCTTCAGTGGGCTCAGCATGATGATCATCATGTTAGACGCCTTGCAAGTGAAGGGTGTCGTCCAAGATTGCCATGGAATATAGCATTAAAAGACTTGAAAATTGATCCATCACCTATTTTGCCAATACTTGAGCATCTCAAAAGAGATTCATCAGAATACGTAAGAAGAAGTGTGGCGAACAATTTAAATGATATTTCAAAAGATCATCCCCAGATAGTGAAAAAAATTGCCAAAGAGTGGTATGGTCATGATTCTCACACTAATTGGATAATCAAACATGGCTGTCGTACTCTCTTAAAGCAAGGTGACCCTGATGCTTTATTATTATTTGGTTTTGATACTACTGAAGGGATTACAGTCGATCAGTTATCTTTATCTTGCGAAAAGCTTACTGTAGGAGACGACCTAACATTTTCTTTCTCAATTACAAATACATCAAAAAGACCAAAAAAACTCCGCGTAGACTATGAAATTCACTTTGTTAAAGCAAATAACAAGACCTCAGCAAAGAAGTTTAAAATAACAGAGAATACATTTGTAGATACAAAAACCTATACGAGAACCCACTCATTTAAGGATCTATCAACTAGAAAGCATTATGAAGGATTGCATATGTTAAAAATCCTTATAAACAGTGAGGAAAAAAAGCAAGAAAGCTTTTATTTGTACAAATCTGTTTAAAGCTAGAGTACAATAAAATGGATTGTCCAATAAGTATAAAACCTTATTGGACAATCCTTTCTTCATATCTTCCTTTTGTGTATAGAAACACTGTATCTCTACTTCATTTCAGGATTATACGATAATTTTTCAATAGCTCAAAATAGCGTCTCCACTTCTTTTAAAAAAATACGTAAAATGCTTCTAAGCCTTTTGTCTTGTAATAAAGAGTAGGTTATATACAACAACCATCGTTGCAGAAGAAAAAAGGTGCTACGAAAACAAACAGCTATCAACAGTTTATCCACAATCAACATGTGCTACTGTAGAGTAGATCTACAGTTCTGTTATTAGATTTGCTTCGTTGTAGGAAAAAAAGATGATTGGAACTGATCATAAGTTGGTCGAGATAACACAAAATGATTCGGTCATTCACATATCCATACGTATTGAAAACAGCTAAAATAATTCCTAATAAACTTATGTTTTCAAAAGTGGAGGTGTGTCATGCAAAATAAGGTTGATAATCAGTCGGTTCACTTTCGTAATGATATACAGCTATCAGGTGTCTTTCAGGAAAATGAAATAAAGTCATTGAAGGGGGTTAAGTGGAAGTTTCAAACAGATGGAAAAATATATTCTTCACCAATAGTTTTTAATGACACTGTATATATTGGAAGTGAAGATAAGCATTTCTATGCAATTGATAAGAATAATGGGGAAGTAAAGTGGTGTTTTTCAAGTGGTGGAGCGATACGTTCTGCAGCTAGTATTGCCAATGGGTTTGCATACTTTACTTCCACTGACGGCTTTCTTTATGCTGTCCAAATTGATTCAGGTGAGCTATTATGGCGTTTTGAAACAAACGGTGAAGCTATGGTCGACCCATGGGATTACTTTCTATCATCACCTATTGTAAGTGAAGGAATCATCTACTTTGGTAGCGGTGATCATCATATATATGCTGTTCATGCTCTAACAGGAGATGAAATTTGGAGGTATAGAACTGGTGGTGTAGTACATGCAACACCTGCAATATACAATCAAACATTGTTTATAGGTAGCTATGATGGTTATTTTTACGCGCTACATATTCAAACGGGTAAAGAAAAATGGGTGTTTAGGACAGTAGGAGATAAATGGTTTCCGAATGGCGACATTCAAGGTTCGGCTTCTGTTTCTAATGGAACAGTCTATTTTGGTAGTCGGGATTTCAACCTGTACGCGATAGACGCTGAAACAGGCAGGGGTGAATGGAATTATAAAGTACCAGGAACTTGGGTTATTACAACGCCAACTGTGAAAGATGGGCTTGTCTTTTTTGCTTCATCAGACCATTCAAAAATGTTTGCTATGGATGCTAAAAACGGGCGAGAAAAGTGGAATTTACCCCTTCATATTAATACGTTCGGATCAAGTATAATAGCACATAATACTTTATATTTTGGAAATATGAATGGGAAGTTTTATGCTCTTAACTTACACACAGGAGAGCAACAATGGGTATACCAAACCGAATCAAGTAAGGAAGGCTTCCCAAAATGGTTAGATGATGAAGGTAAGTTAGGTGAAGAACTTAATGAACGACTACGAAATGCAAAGGATATTGACGAATATAGTATAGTGTATGATACGATTATGTCATTAGGGTCAATCATTTCAACCCCTTTCATTGAAAATGGATCCATCTATTTTGGTAGTACTGATGGCTGCATTTATGCGCTTGAATAATTGGGGTGGACATTTATTATGAGCTTGTCACAACCTACAAACTTCAGGAGTGGAGCATGAATATCATAAAGTTTCCAATACCCCCATTTCCTTTATTTGTGAATGGGGGCCAATATGTATTTAACAAAGGAGATCGTCATTTTAAAAGGACATTTCCTGTATTTGATTTACTATATGTAAAATATGGAAAAATATTTATTACTACGAATGATGTCCAATATGAATTAAATGAGGGGCAATATCTTATTATCCTTCCAGGTGAGGAGCATTATGGGCATAAAGACTGTATAGAGGGTAGTCAGTTTATATGGCTGCATTTTCAGTATGAAAAAAAGTATGACCTAGAAGAAAATGAATCAATTGATTGGTCCAACATCGTTCAGAACATCCCGTCATATATAGAACCAGCAAACCTACTCTTGAAAATTCCTCAATATGCTAAGATACGAAAAAAAGAATATATGGAAAGGTTGATGGAGCGAATTATTGCTCCTAATGACCTGCAAAACCCTGAATTATATTTATATCAACAAATATATTTTCAAGAATTTTTTGTTCAGTTACAAAAAGAAGCAATGACTGTTCCGGATACTTCTGAAAAGTTAACAGAACGAGTGATCGCTTATTTGAAAAAACACTTTCAAGAACATGTTACTTTAGATAATATAGCGAGAGATTTACTCTATCATCCAGATTATATAACCCGGTGTATGAAAAGAACAATCGGGGTGACACCGATTCAATTTCTTACTCAATACCGACTCTCTCAAGCGAAATATATGTTAACTAATTCAGATGAAACAATTAATTCAATTAGTAAAGGTGTAGGCATCAAAGATTATGCTCATTTTTCAAAGTTATTTAAGCTCCATATAGGTGTCAGTCCTGCAATATACCGAAAAGAGACTCAGCGAAAATAGTAGGGTTTTGTCGAAAGACCTATAAAACTATGAATTTGACCCGTAAGTGTGACAATTTGACCTAAAATACATAGAATTTGACCCGGAAATTTTGTAATAGATAGATAAAACAGATAGACCGGGGGAAAAATATTGATCATACATATGCAGAAAAGCTAAATTGGTAGATAGAATGTATATTTACAAATGATAGAAGGAGAGATGATATGTTGTAAAGCCCCGCACCACTCCCGTCTATATTAAAAAAGCTAGAAGCTTTATCAACCCCAGACAGAAGACCTCCACTTCAATCAAGACCGTGAGGTCTGATAAGTGGTGGGTAGTTCAATGAGAAGACTTCCGCAAAGCTACCCAAAAGGGGAGGGATTTCGGAACAGTTATCTGAGCGTTTAGCTGGATTTAAAAGGAGAACAAGAATTAGATTTTTCACTAAGCTTTCTTCCCGAAGAAGAATATCACATTTTTCATGATTTAAGGCTATTTGATGGAACTCATTAATACCAACTTGATACCCTCATTCTTTCTCAATGTTCTATCCTCATATTAGAAGTTAAAAATATTAAAGGAACCCTCTTTTGACTCCCACTTTAACCAACTTATACGAACGATAGATGATATAAAAGAGGGGTTTCCTGATCCCATTTTGTAAGTGAAAAGACAGAGTGCTCAACTAGCAAAGTGGTTGAGGATGAGCAACTACCCCATAATTTTATCGAAACGTTTGTTGTTGTTAGTACCCCTGGAACAATGCTTCAAACTTCCTCAAATAAACAATACATTTACAATAAAGTGCTCCATATTGCAACACATCCTTATAAAGTGAATGAAATACACAAATTACATCAGCAGGAAGCTCTTCAACCCAAGCTGCTAGGTAATCTTTCTAACCCATTTATTAATTAACATATGCCATTAGAGTTAGAAATACTTCTTTAACAAAACACTTCTTAATTAGAAATATAAACAGGTGTCCAATGTCCTAATTGATTCTTTCTTCCTTTAGAACGAGATTGGGGTAGATGGAGATGTTCACAATGCAGCTTGATCTCAAAAGATGCCCATGTACAAACTTTAGAAGACTACACTCTCTTAATAAACTGGACGATAACCAACTCATCTGCTAGAGAGTTTTTGCTAGTTTCACGAAGTACAATTTAAAAAATATATTGTCCTCGATGAAGCTACCTCATAACGATCTCAAAAGGGGTAGGAATTATTACTTGAGCTAGCTAATCAATCTTGAATTTATTTCTATTGTGAAGTGTCGACATATTAGTTCTTTAATATGAGATCTGCCTTTTTCTCTGGAAGTTCATTTTGTAAGTAAAATGCTTCTGCTTTCCAATACCTATTTTTAAACTTCGTGATGTTTCTCTGTGTATTTGTACTTTCGCGAAGAAATCTATGATCCCTCGGACAATCTAAATAAACAACATAATCATAAAATTCCCGCCATTCGAACCGTTGAAGGAAAACCCCTTCAATAATGATGACACAATTTTTGGGAAGTGAGATGCTTCTCACAGTGCATGAGTCTGATTCACTTTCATAATAAGGAAGTTTGAGCTCGGTTGCATTTTTAAGTTGTTTAAAAAAATGCTCCTTTAGCCAAGCTTTGTTCCATTGTAAATGATAATACTCGTACCACTCTTCTTGCCCAGTATCGTAACGGTTTTTCCGCTCAACGATGTGGTCATCAATGTGGAAGAGATGATATGGAATATTTAATTCTTGCAAATGATGACTAAGCTTACTTACAAGCGTAGTTTTGCCAGAGCGACTTAAGCCATCAATGCCTAAAATAAATCGATTGTTGTATTCGGTAGTAGTAGGTAGTTGTATTAATGAATTCACATTATGATCCAAATTAAAAAACCCCTTTAAGCTATTTTCTAAATAATTGAGGATGTTCAATACGCCTTTATCTAAAGGTATGATTATTAACAATCAGTACACCCATCACATTCAGTATTGATACAATTAGGACATGATTTATGCTCACTCGGCATACGTCACACTATGTTTGAATTTTTATTTTGCACGTATTAAGTTGCATTTTAAGAAATTATGTAAAACTAAAATCATAATAACAAAGTTTGCAAAAATATTCCTTCTTCACTTTACATAAATAAAGGATGTTTTCGCACGAATTGTTGCTTTTTGTATTAAGACATAAGCACATATACATCTAGCGATGGTGGCATCTTTTTTTTCTACTTTTAATAATCTCTTTGGGATCAGACCCCATTTTATTGTCCATTATTAATAACGAAAAGAGCTTAAATAAAAAGTCAGTAAGGGCTAACATGAAATAAATATAGCCCTTACTGACTTTTAAGTTATCTCGTTCTTGTCACTCGATTAAAAATAGGATCTTTAAGCTCAAATTCATAAGTGAGACCGTTGACGATTCCTACAACGTGATGACTATCATAAAGCTCTAACATAAATGCTGCCATTTCTTTGGCAGTATGATATTTAGGAATAACTCCTTCATATTGAAAATCTTCAGCATCAATAGATCGTTTACCAAATTCGGTTTCAGTTGCAGCTGGAGCCAAAACCTTTGCTTGCATTTTTGCATTCTGATCTTTTAATTCTTGAGCAAGCCCTTCAGTAAATGCACTTACGTAAAATTTAGTTGCACAGTAGGTTACAGCATCTGCAACAATTGTATAGCCGCCACCTGAAGATATGTTGATAAGCTGTGTACCTTCTACATTTGAGTAGTCACGTACGTACAGTGAGGATAGTATCGTTAATGCTTCAATATTTAAATGAAGCATTTTTGCTATTTTATTTAAATTTTGTTCACCAATTCCTGCAAAATTTCCAAATCCCGCGTTGTTAATCCATGTTTCTATGTCTAAATTTTGGAGGTCTTCATATAGTTTATGCGCGTTTTGAACTACCGATAAGTCAGCTATTCGTATGATAACGTCTAAGTCCGGAGCTACCTGTGCGATTTTGGACTTCAATTCTTCCAACTTGTCTTCTCTTCTAGCTACAATAACTAAGTTTTTTCCTCGAGCGGCAAATGCCAAAGCTGTTTCATATCCAATTCCAGAACTTGCACCTGTAATGACGGTATATTTCATTTATCAAATTCCTCCTTGACTCATTTAATTTGACTCTTTTCACATAGAACTAAACAATAAAACCATATACAACTAGTATTCCTGGGATGTTTTATTCTATAAAATGATATCTTTGCATTCTAGTTTAGGTATTATAGCAACAAAGTTTACGAAAAGAGACTTTATTTTTTTAACTGCAATGTAATTATATTCCTTAGAGCTTACTCTAAGTCAAATGATTTTTGTTATTCGAGATTTTGGAAAATAGCCACTTAACTATATTGAGCCACTCAATTGAGGATGGTGCAGACGAGCAATAATTGAATTGATATTATAACTAATAACGACTATTATTATGCTATACGATATATCGTATAGCATAATATAATGTAATGATAAAGGTGATAATTTTGAATGAAAATGAGCGAGCACCAATGACTGAGGCGATGTATTATGTTCTCCTGGCTATACATAAACCACTTCATGGTTATGCAATCATGAATGCGATTAGAGAAGCTTCTGGCGGAAGAGTGAATATGGGACCAGGAACACTCTATGGTATTTTGAAGCGTATGGAAAAAGATAAACTCATTGTTTTAGAAGACTCCGATGGAAGGCGCAAAAACTATCAAATTACTTCAAGTGGTCGTATAGCATTCAAGCAAGAATATATGCGTCTTACTAAAATGGTAGAGGATGGGGATGTATTATTTAGAGGGGAAGGTTCAAATGAAAAATAAGCTAAAAAAGAAATTCTTATGGGTTGAAAGTTGGTATATTGAGGAGCAGGAAGCATGGTTTTCTAAAATGGCCTTGGAAGGATGGAGGCTGATAAATATTGGTCATTTTTTTGCGACATTTGAAAAAAGTGAACCAGCAAAAGTGAATTACAGGTGTGATATATTCAAAGTTAACGATCAATACTATAACAGAATTGACTTTTATAAACAGGCCGGTTGGGAACATATCGGCTCACGTGGATTCGTTCAAATATTTAGAGGAAGTGATGATGTTACATCTGAAATTCATACAGACGCTAGTGAACTAGCAGAAACTGTATCTATACTTAAAAGGGATATTACTAAAAGGTTTTGGATGGTTCTATTTCTTTCAATAATTATTATTATATTACAGATGAGTACATTATTTATCGATCCTGTTGACAATTATGTAGAAGATAACTTCATAGATGCAGCAGTGATGATACTTATTTACGTTAGTGTTTGCTTTAATATGATTACTGGCATGTTACATTTGTCAAAACTAATGAAAAAAATTAAAGCGGGGCATTTATTTGACCGTAAATTGGATTACAAGAAGAAAATGAAACGGAGTAAAATGATAGGAAGTGGTACGATTGCGCTTGCGACGATTTGGCTGATTTATACAGTGGGTAATACTATTATGTACATTACTCAAGAAAGATTCCCTGAAATCCCCAATAAAGAACTACCAATCGTTCACATGTCAAATATAATTGATAATTTTGAGTATGCTACAAGGAATGGTGAGATTGATAGACGGGCAAATTATTATACAGAACAATCAAGTATTTTAGTACCTAATTATTATGAACTTGAAGAACAAGTTTTAGTCTCTAATACGATGTGGGATGACAAAAGTGGCGTTTATCGTCCATCACTCAATTCCTACGGGTATGAAATAAGGAGTGAATGGTTGGCTAAAGCATTTACGCAGTCTTTAAAAGATAAATATACTGGTAACTATTATGGGTTTTACGAGCAACAATTTCATAGTGAATTTGATGAGCTATGGCTTAGAAAAACCGATACTAAATCTGATTTTATTGTGAGAAAGGGTCGTTTTGTTTATCGGGTTGTATATCGTGGAATGGAGTCGACTGATGACATAATAGACCTAACTTTTGCCAAAGTGCCAAATTGATACGAAAGATTCCCTTGACAGCTTCAGTTTAGAAGATATCAAGGGAATTTTTTAACAACATAGAAGCAGATGATCATTTGTTTATGTGTTCCTTTGTTTGTTCTTTCTTTTTCAATTCGTCCCATTCACTTAAATAAAGCATATCACTTAAATCTAGCGGGTCACCTTCTAATAACGAGATAAACTCTAAACTGTTTCCGTCTGGATCATAAAAATAAACTGAAGCAGCAGGCATCCAAGTAAATACGATTGGTTCAATCGGTTCTCTACCAAAAAAATCTTCAGCAAGCTTAATATCTCTGTTATCTAACCATTCTATTGATGTTTTTAGTTTTGCTAATTGTACGCCGAATGCAAAATGTCGCTTTGTAATTTCTTGCCCGGCTGGTACTTCCCATAGACCAAGCATTTGTTCCTTATTTCCGATAAAAAAGAACGCGCATTTTCTTTCACGAATTCGATGTGCTAATTGAAGTCCTAGCTTTTCAAAAAACGCAATGCTTTGATCTAAATCTTTCACTTGTAAATGGGTTTCGTATATACTCTGTATCATCTAAATCACTCCAATTGTTTTTGGTAATTTAGATTTTACAGTTATGTATGCTTATCTCACACGGTAGGAAGAAGTAAAGTAATCTACAACTTCTGACCGATTTGAGTTTAAAAGTTTCTAACCCTTAGTACATACTTTCCACCAATATTGCCATAAGGGGAATATACTTTTACCGTATAAACACCTGATCCATACTTACTTAAATCCACTGCATATAACCTCTCTTGTGATTTAGCTGTTTCTGATTTACCAATGAGAGTACCGTCAGGAGCATATACTTTGTATTTATAGTTATAGCTATTATGCAGGTTATTTAACCAAAAGTTACACTCCGAACCTTTTTCAATATCTAAATTTACGGTATAAGTTTTGTTATTCTCAGTAAGCACATCTTCTACTTGAAGTTCTGCTTCAGCAAATTGCTGACCTGATGTATTCCCCAACTCCACACTCTCTTCTAATAATGTTGATGAAGAAAACAAAATGATAATAATACATATTGCTCCAATCAAACCTGTTATTGGGAGTAAGTTGTACTTTAATTTGCGCTCTCTCTTTTTATTACTTATTTCACTTTCTATTCTTTTCCTAAGTTCGAATTGTCTTTTAGGATCCCAAGAAATACTTTCATCTAAATTTTTTACATCTTTAAAGAGGTTATGATCATGTTGATTACTCATAAACCCATTCTCCCTTCGACAATTCTTGTTGAAGTGCTTTTAGAGCTCTAAGTAAAGTTGATTTAACTTTACTCTCACTCCAACCTAATATTTCACATGTTTCTTTTGTAGACATCCCCTCAATTTTTCTAAGTATGACCACTTCACGATAACTTGGCTTTAACTTACCAAGGGCTTCATACAATTCTTGAAAGCTTTCATTAATCATAATAGCGCTTTCTAATGTATTGTTAGCTTCTTTCTCTCGGTATTGATGACTAAAGTGCTCAAAAATATTGAGTTTTTTCCGTCTCATATAATCCATTGTAATATTGTGGGCAATCCTGAATATCCAGCTTTCAACTTTTTCTTTATTTTTTAACTGACCATATGAGTTATAAACTCTTATAAAAGTCTCGTGGGTTAAGTCTTCAGCTGTATGGTAGTCTTTAGTTAATGTAAAAATGAACTTTAAAACCCGCCTACTATACAAGTCATATAGGGAAAGCACTTCATTTTTCTTTTCATCTCGTTGCACTATGTTCCCTCCCTAGTTATTGTCGATCATTCTACATTGTAAATGGTTTGTTTAATATATTTATATGAAACGTATAGCTTAAAATATCCTATGCTTATTATTATAATCTTCTTCGTTCAATTTATATAAAAATCTTTGTTTTTCGCTACATTAACAGTTAATTCATATATTACATAGCCGAAGCTGTCAGTGTTCGGTAATTATGTTATTGAAATGTAAATAATAAAGGCTCTTTATTTACGTTGTCGTTATTTATACACAAATTTCGACAGTAATAAGAAGTCTTATATGATTATTATTATATTTTAGAAAGGTATCCGTGTTTATTGAAATGAAAAACAATAATCAATGCGACAACAGCTTTCTTTAACAATACAGTCACAATGGTGTAACGAATTGTCATTTTATGCGTCTTACATATGATAATTGAATTGTTATAAGAGGAAATAAAAGTTGAAAATATAGCATTCAATAACTAGCTAAACTTTTGAAGTATTCAACGTCACCCAAAGTCTAATTGATCATACGTTTGAAGATAAAAGTAAAATTACAAGCTGTTCATCCAAAATAGTAATACTTTATGCGGTAAAATTTATTCATATAAATTGATAACTTCAATGAACATTTACTGCTATAAAAGCAACTAAGAGAACAGGAGATTAGCAAATGAACAATAAATTAATCAAGATCATTATTGTTTCTATGGCATTGACGCTCGGTCATCTAAATCAAGAGGTAAAGTATATTATTGTTGGCTTAGTTTTATTAGTCGCTTTGGAAATTTATTTTACATTAAGAAAGGGCAAAATTAAAGATGATTCTGAGTAAAACAGTTTTTATAGATTATATATAATTGGTCGATAAAAAATAGTTATTTGACCGATAACATTCATACATTAATATCTTATTTGTTTGTGAGTACTAAGCTGTCCGGTGTAATATAAGAATAGGGGGGATGTCATGTATACAATCAGTGAGGTCGCAAAAATATTAGGAGTCAGTGCTCATACATTAAGGTATTATGAAAAAGAGAAAATCATAGAACCAGATCGCAACAAGAATAAAGATAGAATGTATAGTGATGCACATCTTAATTGGCTTCGATTTGTGATGAAGCTAAAACAGACACAAATGCCAATTGCAAAAATTAGAGAATACGCACAATTGTATATTGAAGGAGAGCATACAACGATCGCCCGCTTACAACTGCTCGAAGAACATAGGAGTGAGATTCAAAATCAAGTGAAAACCTTGGCTGACACGGAGAAGATGCTTGAAGACAAAATTAACTCATATAAAAAAATGGTTAGTATGAAACATCTCAGCTCCGTTGCTACTAAAACAAAATCTGAGAAGGATTGACAGGCTCTTTTCGTAAAGGTTGTGCTACCATTACCAAAGTAGAACCACAGGAAGTGGTTTTAGACGATGTGGGGAAAGATGTCACAAACTTTCGTTATTACGTGGTAAACTACAACCAATACGAAAGCAGCCTTACGAAAAGCAACAATGAATGTGAAATCAACCACATGAAAAAAACAACAGACATGCTCCCTGTTGTTTTTTAGCTTATGATCTTTTCATAACAATATTTAAATCACATACAACTAACAACGTTGATTCTTAAACGTCAAGCTAATGATGTTGCCAAGGTTAAATGTATAAAACCTTGGTGAAAACGGTTAGAGTTACATAATAAAAGTTATTCCGCTTTCTGGATATGGTCTACGTGCAGTACTTTCTTTTCACTAGAAGATTGCGATTGTGCTAGTTTAACTAAATAGGGTGCGATATTTGCAGGATCATCACCTGTTGTCACCAAATTCGTTTTCATCGCACCAGGGTTAAAAACGTGTGATGTAATCCCATTTTTATGTTCTTCATCATC
This sequence comes from Cytobacillus sp. IB215665, assembly GCF_033963835.1. NCBI lineage: Bacteria > Bacillati > Bacillota > Bacilli > Caryophanales > Bacillaceae > Cytobacillus > Cytobacillus sp. IB215665. Next base: position 65,455 of record NZ_JAXBME010000009.1, on the reverse strand, counting down.
TACAGTATAGGATAATGCTTCAATGGCCGCTTTGCTTGCAGCGTAGGCACCAAAACCAGCAGCACCTTCCTTCGCTAGGCCTGAAGTAATGTTGATGATCTGTCCTGACTTTTGACTTCTCATAATTGGTAAACATTCTCGTATCATTAAGAATACACTTGTAGCATTATTAGTTATTTGGTACTCCCATGAATCTAAGGGGCTTTCGAAAATGTGATATTGTTCAAATACTGCCGCGTTATTTATTAATATGTCGATCCGTTCAAATTTAGCTGTAGCTGCCTGTACAAGCATTTTTACATCAGATTGAGATGAGACATCTGCACGGATAGGCAGAACTTTAACATTATACTGACTTGTGATGTAGCGCTCAACCTCTTCAAGCTTAGCATACTCCCGTCCACAAATGACTATATTAGCTCCACATTTAGCAAAGGCAATTGCAGTTTCTTTCCCTAAACCGCTCCCAGCACCAGTAATAATGACAACTTTCCCATTCATATTTTGCATATCCGTTCCCCTTTTTCATAAATTCCGGAATTCTTATGTGAATGATAGTATATTACACATCGTTTAAAAAGTCAATTTATTCTGAAAATTTATAACATGTTAACAACAGCTATGATCATCATGAGTATTAATCCTACACATTTAGGGTATTTTCATTGACTGAACTGGCAATTTATTGTAAGATATATCCAAACAAACCGTCGGTCGGTTTGTTTGAAAAGGAGGCTAATAAGTTGGAGTTAAAAGATAAGATTATACTAGCAGCGTTTGACTTGTTTGCGGAAAAAGGGTTTGAAAAAGCAACAGTATCAGAAATTATTAAGTTAGCTGGCAGTTCAAAGGGGGGATTTTATCATCATTTCAAATCGAAAGATGAAATTCTTGAAGCAATCACCTCGCGTTATATAGATGAATTAAAAGCTGATTATGAGAAGCTTCTTCAACATCAACAACATTCAATTATTGAATTATGGAATCATATTTTTACACAGCTGATTGAATACAAGCTTGGTAAAATTCCTGATTGGCCAAAAATGAGAAAAATCTTTTCATTTAATGGAAATCATATCATTCTTAAAAATTTTGCAAACCAATTTGAAGTAATGACTACGGAACTATATACACAGCTCATTTTGCAAGGTGTTCTAGAAGGAATTTTTCATGTTAAACACCCAAATATGCTGGCTGGATTATGGTCTAGAGAAATGATTAGGATAGTTTCTATATGTAGAAAGCTTATTTTTTCTTCCAATGTCGAAGCATATAAAGAATTTGAAATGTTGTTAGCTTTTAATGAAGATCTTATCAATCGTGAATTAGGTGTTTCTCGTAATATGATTCAAATTAAAGAAGTAGCCCTTCAATACGTTCAGCAATCTAGAAAGCGGCTTGAGCATAAGGAGGAATTTGATGATTAGATGGTTTCATGAAATAGGAGAGGGAGATTTTCAAGCTGTTGGAGGCAAAGGGTACAATTTGAGCAAAATGTATAATCGAGGCTTAAAGGTACCAAATGGCTTTGTTATTACTTCAGATGCATATAATTCATACATTCAAAAAAATTTCATAGGAGAAAAAATTAGCAGGATTGTAAAAGAAGAGACGTCAACGAAAGAAAAATCCTTGACTATAAAAGCATTATTCACAAAAGAGATGTTTTCAATAGAATTACAAAAGCACGTTGAAGATCAATTGACTAAAATCTCGAGTGGACGTGTAGCTGTTAGAAGTAGTTCAACTGTTGAAGATTTACCTGGAATGAGTTTTGCTGGGCAATATAGCACATATTTAAACGTTACAACAAAAGACATTATTGACAAAGTTCTATTATGCTGGCAGTCCCTCTGGAATGAAAGAGCTATTGATTATAGAACAAAGTATGATGTTACGTCAGATTTTACTCATAGTGTCGTCATTCAAGAGATGATCAACTCAAAGTTATCCGGAATCGTATTTACAGCAAACCCAATTACAGGGAATAGGAATGAGTTATATATTAATGCATCTTATGGGCTTGGAGAAGCAATTGTAAGTGGTGAAGTGAATCCAGACCAGTATACGGTAGCAAAGCCGGATGGAAAGGTACTGATAGAAGAACTATCTTCAAAAGAACGTTTGTGTCAATATGGCGAAGATGGGATTGAATATGTACCAGTAATAGAGCGTCTAAAGAACATTAGTTCATTGGAAAATCAACACATCGAATTGATTGTGAAAGAAGCCGTTAAGGTGGAGAGGTATTTTGGTAAACCTCAAGACGTTGAGTTTGCTTTTGATCATAACGATGAATTATATATTGTTCAATCAAGAGATATCACTTCATTATTCCCGATAGACAGTTTTGTTCAAGATGAAAAACTTAGAGCATATTTATCAGTAAGTACAGTTATGTTAGGAATGAAGGAGCCTTTTACACCGTTAGGATTTGAACTGTTTGGGCATATGGTTCCGACGATTGTAAACGTGATGACAAGTCGTAATAAGCCTTTGGATGGTGGGTTTGTAAAAGAGGCTGGTGGAAGAATATTTGCTGACATCACTTATTTATTAGCAAATAAATTTGTTGGAAAGCAATTTGCGAAAGCTTTTGCTGGAAACGATCTTCCACTTGAAGGTACGATGAATGCTGTATTGAAACATCATGGGAAACAGTTTACAAACCAAGGAATCAAATTTAAAATACCTTGGGGCATTATCAAATATGCTATTAGTATGGTTAAGCCATATGTTGAAGCTAATAAAATCGCTTCTGAAGACAGATATGAACAGATGAAGAAAATAGGTCATGCTGTAGTTGAAGAACATATGAAGCTTGCATGTTCTCTCCAAACAGTTGAAGAGAAGTTGGATTTTATTAAGGATACACTTGTCAACGCATTCAAATTATCTCAGAAGCAAGCCTTATATTGTGTAGCATTTGCTAATTTCTCAAAAATTAGTAAGAAGCTCTCGAAAATGTTAGGTGATGATTATGATATCGTTCCGCTAACAAAATCATTCCCAAATTGTATAACTGTTGAATTAGGTATGGAACTTAATTATTTGGCAAAGTACTTTGATGAAGAGGGGATAGAACCAACAAAAGATCACCCTAAAGTGAGACAGTTTTTAAAGGAATTTGGACACAGAAGTACGATTGAATTAGATTTTGGTGTAAAGAGATGGTCAGAGGATCCAACATATATCATAAACTTAATAAAATCGTATATGGTAGATCAAATGTACAATCGGAACATTGACGAAGTTCTTGGGAATGCGCAAAAAGCAGATCAGTTAATTAATGAAATATTTGAGAGAATTAAAGTATTAAAAGGTGAAAGAAGAGCTAGGAAAATGAGGAAGATGATCATTGATTATCGAATAGCTGCTGGAATGAGAGAGTATCCAAAATTTGATATCGTAAGAATGTTGGCACTAGCGAGAGAGGTTATGTTAGAAGTAGGTCAGTTGTATGAGCAGCGCGGCTTAATTGATGATGCAGGAGATATCTTTTTTTTAAGGATGCAGGATATAAGAAGTAGGAAGCAATTAAGGTCTACCATTCTAACGAACAAAGAAATATATATAAGGGAGTTTGCTAGAACAACGATCCCTCGCATTGTATTAAATACTGGATCAACATTTTACTCGGCTCAAAATGTTGATCCGCATAGCAAAATCCTGCAAGGTGTTCCTTTATCAGCAGGTATTTACGAGGGGAAAGTAAGGGTTATTTTTGACCCAAATAAAGCTGAGTTATTAGAAGGAGAGATTCTTGTTACTGAAAGTACGAACCCTGCTTGGACACCGTTGTTCATGACTGCAAAAGGGCTTATCATGGAGTATGGTGGACCTGTTAGTCACGGTGGAATTGTAGCAAGAGAATATGGCATTCCTGCAGTTGTCGGTATACCTTCTGCAACAGCAACATTGAAGGATGGACAAATGGTTAGAATTAACGGTGAGACTGGTACGGTTGAAATAATAAAACAATAAGATATGAATAATTAACTAACTATGAATTTAGCTTTGTATTCCTTAAGTCTATATTCATATTTTACACGAACGTTCTTATCGTAACTTTGCGGCTGCTTTTTAGAAATCACAAGAGCAAATGAGTTTTTATTCCATTGTAACGCTTTAAAAAAGTATGAGAAAATGCCATTTTATAAGTGCTCATTTCTTAGAATAACAACAACTGTTGTGAAAATATCCTAAGACAAATGAGTCGTAGGGTGAGTAAACCTGAGCTAATTGCTTCATTTTGAACATCACAAGCACGCTAAAATTTTACTAGAATATGTGATAGAGGGTACCATCAAATGATAGCACCCTCTTAAAACCTACTTTTTCTTGTTCTTATCTTCTAATAATTCAGCAATGATTTTTCCGTGGTCTGTATTGTCAATGAAGCCTGCAAATAATTCCTTTTGAGGACCATATGCATATACTGGCACTTCTTCACCAGTATGTCCACCTGTCGTCCAGCCAGATAGAGAACGAGTATTTACAATAACTTCGATAGCATTGTCAATAACAGTAAATGTATCTTCTTCAGCATTAGCAGCAGTTTTTACAGATTGTATTTCTTCTTCAGTTAATTCTAAATCAATGTACTTGCTTAAGGCTTTTTCTACTTCTAGTCCTTCAACAATTTCATTAGCAATGTAATCAGGAGTTTTCTTAAATGCATTGATCGGCTCAACGAAGAAGTTATAAACACCGTTAGCTCCGATAGAGAATCCTCCAGTTGAATGGTCAGCTGTCACAACAACAAGTGTGTCACCATCTTTTTTAGCAAACTCAATCACTTCTTTAAAGGCATTTTCAAAATCTTGCATTTCACTCATGGCTGCGACGATATCATTATCGTGACCCGCCCAATCTATTTGACTGCCTTCTACCATTAAGAAAAAGCCGTCTTTATCCTTGCTTAAGCGCTCAATTGCTGTTTTTGTCATATCTTGTAAAGAAGGAATATCAGCAGTACGGTCAATCATTTTGTCCATACCTTTCGGAGCAAATAAACCTAGGATTTGGTCATTTTTATCTTTTAACAATTCATCACGTGTTGTAACATAACTATATCCATCCTTTTGGAATAGCTTAGTTAAGTTGCGGTCTTCGCGATCGAAGTATGATGTACCGCCTCCGAGCAAAACGTCCACTTTATGCTCTTCGTTAATGAGGTCATCATAATAATCATCCGCGATTTGATCGTAATTCTTTCTAGATTCATCGTGAGCAGCATATGCGGCTGGTGTAGCATGATTGATTTGTGATGTAGCTACTAACCCTGTTGCCATACCACCTTCTTTTGCTTGCTCAAGAACTGTTTTTACATCTGATTTATCATTATCTACAGCAATAGCGCCATTATATGTTTTTATACCACCAGACATTGCTGTTGCAGCTGCAGCAGAATCAACAACATTTTCTTCATGATCGTCTGGGTATGTAGTTTGTAATCCTACTAAATATGGATCAAAAGCAGTTTTTTCATATTGCTCTGTGTCTGGATTATCATTCATATAACGAAGAGCTGTCATATAAGGAACACCCATTCCGTCACCGACCATAAAGATCACATTCTTTACTTTGCCATTTTTTGATGAGGCTGCATTAACAACTTTTTCTTCACCATGCAAAAGACCGATACTGCTTACTGTTAATGTACTAACAAGTGCCACAGGTAACAGTGACTTCTTCCAATTCCATTTTTTCATAACATTATTTCCTCCCTATATGTTTGATCACATAATAGTTTAAGAGAAAAATGTAAAAGAGGTATTGATAAATTACTAACATTTAGTAAATAAAATGTAAATTGGTAAAATAATGGGATGTCGATGATCGAATAATGACTAATGGTGAAACGTACTTTAAAAGAGAATACTAAGCTAGGAGGATTACCTTTGTTTAACTGTAATGTTGTTAGTAAATACTTGTAATTCATCATCTTGCTTTCAAGTTTATTGAAAAAAGGCAAGAAAAATTTTTTTAGCCGTATCTTTTTTTTATCGTTATTCGTTTTATATATTGAGAGGTGCAAAAAGGAGGAGTAGATGTGTACACAAATGCTAAATCTTGCACGAACTTGGACGATCAACATACAGCCTTGTCATTAAATGAATTAGAAAAGAATTATGAGAAGCTAACAAAATACTGTTATTTTCTTTCTCAAAATAGTTGGGATGGGGATGACCTTGTACAAGAAACTTTGCTCAAAGCACTTCAGCGGTATAAGGATTTGCCTGATGTGAATTCCGCATTGTTAAATAAAATAGCTTATCATCAATGGATTGATAGTTGTCGAAAAAGACAGCGTGAAACAATTGAATCTACTCCGGAAACGATAGTTACTGACGTTGATCACTTAGAGCATTCTTTAGATATCATCCAAAAATTAGTGTCAAAATTAACACCGAAGCAAGCGGTCGTTTTTATCTTAAAGGAAGCATTTCAATATCAAATTACTGAAATTGCAAACATTTTAACAACGACAGAAACGGCTGTTAAAAGTATACTTCATCGTGGAAAAAAGCGGATAAAAAACATTTCACTTGATGACCCATTGTCACTAGTTCATTGCTTATGGCCAGAGCAAGAACAAGAACAGTTAATCACTTCTTTTTATTTGTCATTAAAAATGCAAGATCCTGAAATACTTATCCGCGTGATTCCAAGTATTGATTCTCTAAGTAGTGATAGTGAAAAGCCTGTATGTAATAGTAAGTTGATACGTCCAATATCCTCTCGGGCAGGCATAGTTTCTATGGCAGCATAGATAAATATGATGATGGAGGAAAGAAATGAGTACAATACCTTATGTCATTGAGCAAACAAGTCGTGGAGAGCGTTCCTATGATATATACTCAAGGCTTTTGAAGGATCGTATTATTATGGTTAGTGAAGAAATCAATGACCATATGGCTCAAAGTGTAGTAGCACAGCTATTATTTTTACAAGCTAATGATGAAGAGAAAGATATTTCCCTCTATATTAACAGTCCAGGTGGTTCGACTTCAGCAGGCTTTGCGATTTTTGATACGATGCAATATATCCAACCTGATGTACGAACGATATGCACTGGTATGGCGGCATCCTTTGGTGCAATGCTTTTACTTGGTGGAACAAAAGGGAAACGTTATGCGCTTCCAAATAGTGAAGTCATGATTCATCAGCCTTTAGGAGGTGCTAAAGGTCAAGCGACAGATATAGAAATTTCAGCTAACCGAATTGTCAAGCTTCGATCACATATTAATCAAATCATTGCTGATCGTACAGGGCAATCACTCGATAAAGTGTCTAGAGATACAGATAGAGACAATTTCATGAGTGCAAAAGAAGCAAAGGAATATGGGCTTATTGATGACATCATTAGCTAATCAGCAAGTATATGAGAAATTTCTTGACACCAAAATAAATATCCATTAATATACTTTTTAATAAAAGCACACAAAATTTGATGACGAGAACAAGTAAACTAAATGAACCGTCCTCCAGAGAGCTAGTAGGTGCTGAAAGCTAGCGTTCGGACTTTAGTTGAACAATCATCTCCGAGAAGTCAAGCTGAATGAAGTAAGCTTGAACGGATTTCCCCCGTTAATAGGAACACGTATGATTGTACGTTGCTAAGTGCTATTGACCGGCGTCGATAGAAAAAGGGTGGTACCGCGGATACCCCGTCCCTTATAGGGATGGGGTTTTTTGTGTGCTTTTAGGCTCTTTTCGTATCCATTGTTACGTTTATTAAAGGCTCTTTCATAAGCTTTGTTGTTATTTTTACTAAATATGGACAGTATGAAGTAGAAAAGATGGTACGAACTCTAGAAGTATTGGTCCTAAAAATCTAAGAACGGAAGCAACGATCAATGCGAAAACAGCCTTATTAAATTACAACAGTCAATCATGGTATGAAGATGCCATGAAACTTTCAAAGCGAAAACAATAATACGAACAGCCAAAATTAAAAGGAGTGGTACTGTGAGAAAGGTTGATGTGAAAGAACAAGCAAGCGATAGAGAAACGAGAGTCCAACAACGTTGGAAAAAAGAGGGTACTTTTAAACAATCAATTAGCAACAGAGAAGAAAGCACAAGCTTTGTTTTTTACGAAGGACCGCCCACTGCAAATGGCTTACCCCATGCAGGGCACGTATTAGGTCGTGTTATTAAAGATTTAGTCGCACGTTATAAAACGATGGCTGGATATAAAGTGTTACGCAAAGCAGGATGGGATACACATGGCTTACCTGTAGAATTAGGTGTTGAAAAGCAATTAGGAATATCGGGTAAGCATGATATCGAAAAATATGGGATCGAAAAATTTATAAACAAGTGTAAAGAAAGTGTATTTGCTTATGAACAACAATGGAGCAACTTTACAGAGCTAATTGGTTATTGGGTGGATGTAGAGGATCCGTATGTGACATTAGAAAATAGTTATATCGAAAGTGTATGGCATATTCTTGGAACGGTTCATGAGCAAGGCCTTTTATATAAAGGACATCGTGTGTCACCATATTGTCCTAGCTGCCAAACATCGTTAAGCTCCCATGAAGTTGCACAAGGGTATAAAGACGTAAAGGATTTAAGTGTAACTGTCAAATTTCCTATAAAAAATCGTGAACATGAATATCTTCTTGGTTGGACGACAACACCTTGGACGCTTCCTGCAAATGTTGCATTAGCTGTTAATCCTCAAATAACCTATGTAAAAGCTAAAAAAGGCAAAGAGGTATATTACGTAGCAGAAGCATTGGCTGAAAATGTACTACAAGATAATTATCAACTTCTTTCACGAATGAAGGGGAATGAGCTAGTAGGAGTAGCTTATGAAGCGCCATTTGACAACATCCCTGTAGAGAAAGGTCATATTGTTATTGAGGCGGATTTTGTAACTGATAGTAACGGAACGGGTGTCGTCCATATTGCACCAGCATATGGAGAAGATGATTATCGCGCTGCACAACAATATGAGTTAAGTTTCGTGAATGTAGTTAATGAATCAGGACGTTACACAGATGACCTCCCGATGTTTGCAGGTAGGTTTGTTAAAGATTGTGATGTAGATATTATCAAATATTTAGCAGCAAACAATCTTTTGTTTCATAAGCAAAAATATGAACATAGCTATCCTTTTTGTTGGAGGTGTGACTCACCGTTACTGTACTATGCGACAGATAGCTGGTTTATTAAAATGACTGCTGTGAAGGATCGCCTACTCAGTAATAACGAACAGGTGATATGGCACCCAGAACATGTGAAGCACGGAAGGTTCGGCAAATTTTTAGAAAATGTTGTTGATTGGAATATAAGTAGAAATCGTTATTGGGGAACGCCTCTAAACATTTGGACATGTGAACAGTGCGATCAACAATTTGTCCCAAAAAGCATTCAGGAGTTGCAAGCGAATAGTGTAGAACATGTTGATAAAGATTTGGAACTGCATAAACCTTATGTTGACGATGTGAAGGTTGAATGTCGAAGCTGTGGGGGCAATATGAACCGTACTCCAGAGGTAGTAGATGTATGGTTTGACAGTGGCTCAATGCCATTTGCTCAACACCATTACCCATTTGAGAACGGAGAATTGTTTAAAGATCAATTTCCTGCTGATGTTATTGCTGAAGGTATCGACCAAACTAGAGGTTGGTTTTATAGTTTGTTAGCAATCTCAACATTATTCACAGGAAAAGCTCCATATAAAAGAGTACTTTCACTCGGTCATATTCTCGATGAAAACGGCCAAAAGATGTCTAAAAGTAAAGGGAATGTTCTTGATCCGCTAGAATTAATTGAAGAATTTGGTGCGGATGCGTTAAGGTGGGCGCTTATTGCAGATAGTGCTCCTTGGAATTCAAAGCGTTTTTCGAAAACAGTCGTTGCGGAAGCTAAGTCTAAACTCGTTGACACGTTTGTAAATGTGCATAGTTTTTATACGTTATATGCGAGTATTGATCAAATTTCACCTGATTTATTTACCAATGTTCACTATACGAGCCTAGATTATTGGGTGTTATCTCGCTTAAATAGTACGATTCGAGAAGTTAAGTTGTATGTTGACGATTATCAATTCACCTTAGCTGCAAGGTTATTGAGTACTTTTATTGATGAAGTAAGCAATTGGTATGTAAGAAGATCGCGCCACCGTTTTTGGCGAGAAGGAATGGACGATGATAAACTAGCTGCTTATGCGACGCTTTATGAAGTGCTAACGAAAAGCAGTCAATTGTTAGCTCCGTTTACTCCGTTTGTTGCTGATGATGTCTTTGAGAACTTGACAGGAGAAAGTGTGCACTTAAGCGATTATCCTGTAGTGGAAGAAACAATCATTAATAATCAGCTTGAACTTGAAATGGATGCAACACGCCAAATTGTAGAACTCGGAAGGCAAGCTCGGAATAATGCAGGATTGAAAGTGAAACAGCCACTTCAACAGCTTATTATCATGACCAAAGATGAGAAGTTCACACGGTTACAAAGTCACACTGACATCATTAAAGAAGAATTAAATGTTAAAGTGATTATGAATGAGAGTGATGAGAGTCAATATTTTCATTATTCCTTAAAGTTGAATTTTAAAAAAGCTGGCTCTAAATATGGCAAATACAGTAGTCACATTCATCAGCATCTTCAAAGTCAATCAGCAAATGAAGTGGCAGACCTGTTAGAAACGAAAGAACTTACTGTGGAAGTGGATGGTAATAAGTTTGAGGTAAGTTTAGAGGATATCATTGTTGAAAAATCAACAGTTGGCGAATATCAAATGGCAGAAGGGGCTTTAGTTACGGTTCTTATGGACACACAATTAACAACTGAGCTTTTACATGAAGGGAAAGTTCGTGAACTCATTCGTGCGGTTCAAGAATATCGCAAGAAATTATTGTTGCCTGTTGAAAAAAGAATCGATATTTCACTGCAGCTTGACGATGAAACGCTACAAGCAGTGAATAGCTTTGAACATTTATTACGTGAGAACTTATTAGTGAACGAACTTGAATTTGTTGAATCCTTAACAAATTATGAAGAAGTAAAGGTAGGAAACGATACGGCTCGAATTGTTATTAAGTAAAATAGGTAGCTAAAATGAAATCTGTTGCTATCCTTAAAAAATCGGAACAGCTATAAGAGGTTTTATGGAAAAGGCTGTTTTCGTATTAAGTGTTGCTTTGCGCCATAAGAGCTAAACACAATTATCACTAACGTTCGTGGAATCTTTTCTACTGTAAAATGATGACGAAAATTTAAAGTCACTTCTTATGGTACAAATTTGTTAATAAAAGCATCAAAGTTTATGGAAAGAGCCTAGGACAAAGATGTGATATTGTGTTTATACCTTGATTATAGAGCAAGTCACTCATATTTATTGAAAGTACAAGATCAGGTGGAGAAACTAGCCACCTGATTTATGCTGTTTAACGTAGTCTATAAGAAATGTTGAGAATGGGATAGACCTTTATTATTATCTTCTATTACTTTAAAGCTTAGCTATATAGATAATGATCATGCAAGTATGGTTCGGAGTATTTATTTACTTACATGTAAGAAACGATTATAATTAAAATTTGTGAGCTTTAACATATCCAATTAAAAAAGAGAGATACAAATAAAAACCTAGTAAGATTTTTTGTACTAGAGTTAAATCATACAATCTAGCAAAAGTTACAATGGATATATTATTAAGATCGATAAGATCGTAATTGAAGGGGAAAATGAAGCTTTATGATAGAATTTTTTCAAGAAATATTTAATAGCTATGCATCATTTTTTTCACTAGAAGCAATTAAACAAGTCGTATCAGACCCTACTAATTGGACTATTATCGGTAGTTTAATTATTTTAGAAGGTATTTTATCGGCTGATAATGCGTTAGTTTTAGCGGTTATGGTTAAACACCTTCCTGAAAAACAAAAGAAGAAAGCTTTATTCTATGGTATTCTTGGTGCATATGTGTTCCGCTTCCTTGCGATTGGCTTAGGTGTCATTTTAATTAAAATTACGTGGGTAAAAATTCTCGGTGGAGCATATTTGCTTTGGCTTGCGATTTCTCACTTTATTAAGAAGCATAACGAAAAAAAAGTGAAAAACAAGAAAATGGGCTTTTGGAGAACAGTGCTTGCTGTGGAGCTCATGGACATCGCTTTTAGTATTGATAGTGTTATAGCTGCTTTTGGTGTCTCGAGTGAGATTTGGGTTATTTTTATCGGTGGTATGTTAGGCGTATTAATGATGCGTGGTATTGCTCAAGTATTTTTAGCGCTTATAGAGCGTATACCTGAGCTTGAAACAGCTGCATTTGTATTAATTGCCATTATCGGTCTAAAAATGCTCGCTGCTGCCACTTTAGGCATCCATGTCGAGGAAGGACTGTTTTTTGGAATTTTATTAGCGGTATTCGGTGTTACCTTCATTATTCATTATGTTAGAAGAAGTGGTAAACAGGCTGACGTAAGAAGTAATACTGAAGGAACTGAACTAGGGGAATAATAAGCAAAAATATTTGATTGCTTAACGGTGAGCATTGCGGTTTAGCGGAAGTGATTAGATATAATAGAAGGATAGAAGAAGCACATTATTTGCTGCTTTTTCTATCCTTTTTTCTTTCTGCTCTTTACTAAAATTCCTTCTCGCTCGTTTGCGCATTGACCAAATTTATTATTTCTGTGCCTACTAACCCCTCCGTATCAATATTTAATTCTCTTGCTCTCTTTAAAGCATTGTCCAACTCAAACAACCCAAGGTGGAAAGAATTGTTCTAAAATTTGTGAATGCATCCTTTTTACTTTTGTATATCCCAAGGCGTCTTGCTGGTCATTTTTATTTTGACCTGAGCATACATGAGGAATTTTTATATTGTCATCTTGAAGTACTTCACCTTTAATTTTTTTATCTTGTTTTATCAGTCAAATCTATTAAAAGGGCTCTAGTACGTCGTGTATCATCAATCATTCACTAAGATATTTGACTAGCATAATAGTTTGTCATTCTTATGTTTATTATAAAATTATATTTCATAACTAAAATTCATAATTATCTAAAAATTACTTGTCAGTATTTTATTAAATAAATTATACTATTATAAAAAGATGGATTTGAAAGGAATGAAAAAGGTGCTAACTCATTTTGAACATCAAGGAGTAAAAATAGTCCAATCCACTGTATCTTTTATGAACGTCAAGCTAAAAAGCTATTTATACTTTGTTGATGGACTGTTAATTGATACTGGTCCTAGCAGCATTGAGAATGTACTAAAATCACATATAAAAACGATACCTTTTACACAAGTTGTTCATACTCATCATCATGAAGATCATACAGGGTTATCGAAATGGATACAAGATCATTATGATGTGCCGATGTATGTTCACGAATCAGGTATAGATGACTGCACGCACGTAAAACCTATACCGTTGTATAGAAGGTTGTTTTGGGGGAATAGGAAGCCTTTTACACCTCAAGCAATCCCTCCAATAATTGAAACAGAGAAATATAAATTTGAAGTCATTCATACCCCAGGCCATGCTCACGATCATGTTGTCTTATTTAACAAGGATACTGGTTGGTTATTTAGTGGCGATCTTTACTTAATGTCACGACCAAAATCCATGTTTGCGTTTGAATCTGTTCCTGTATTAATCGAATCTATGAAAAAAATATTAACGTACGATTTTACAACAATGTTTTGCTCACATGCAGGTATGCTTGAGGATGGTAGAAATAAAATTGCAATAAAGTTAGCCTATTTGGAAGATATTCAACATAAAGTACTTACACTTCACGCAAAAGGGTTATCTCCAAAAGAAATTCAAAAACAGCTTTTTCCGAAAAGAACTCCTCTTAATTATTTTTCCTTATTTGAAAATTCATCATCGCATATCGTACAGTCAATTCTTAATGAAGAGAAGTTGTTAGGCTAATTCTCTGAATTGGCGAAAAAATATAGATTATGTACTTTAATTGATTGGTTATTTTGTAAATTATGATTTTAATATTTATGTCAATAATCGATTATATGTTCATCATCATTTTACAGAAGAAAAGATGTCACGATTTTCTAATTTGAAAACAGCCGATGTGTTTGCTAAAACAGTAACATCGGCTGCTTTGTTGTGGTTTTTATTAAGTTATTCCCACTTAAACGTGAAGCTTGCCACGATAAATGCACCTATTAGCCAACCGATCAAGATGATCGCTTCTAGCCACATAGTTGTAAGTGACGCACCTACATTCATAATTTCACGTAAAGCTGTGCTCAGATGTGAAATAGGAAGCAATTTAACAACAGGCTGTAAAAAGTCAGGCATATTGTTAATTGGGAAAAATACGCCTCCTAAAAATAGCATAGGGAATGATAGAAAGCCTGCAATCGGAGCTGCACTTTCTGGTGTTTTGGCAATTCCGGCAATAATAAAGCCAATAGCCATAAATGCTAACGTCCCTAAAATGACAAATAAGGTGAGGTTAAGCCATGAGCCACTTACTTGAACATCAAAAACGATATTTCCAATGAGCAAAACAATCATTGCTTGTAAGCCATTAAGTAATAACCTTGCAGTTATTTGTGCAGCAATAAAAGTAGAAGCCTTAAGTGTTGTGCCTTGCATTCTACGTAAAATGCCTCGCTCTCTCCACGCTGAAATTTGTCCTGCAACACCGTTCATGTTGTTACTCATAATCATCATTGCTACGATTCCTGGTACAAGAAAATCAATATATTGTAGATCTAAGGCTTCAACACCTTGTGATTCTGTCACTACGACAGGATGATAGTCAACCATTTGCTTACTAATTCCATCAACTACACTATCAACAAGTGTTAAGCCAATTTGAGAAACTGCAAAATTTGTTTCATTATAATATACTGGGATCTGAAATACAGGTTCATCTTCATTTACTTCGGTCATACTTTCAGAAAAACCTTCAGGAATAATGACTACAAGCTGAAAATCACCTTTTTTTAATAAATCTAAAGCGTCTTCTTCGGTGATGTCTTGCTCTAATTGAATCGTTTCATTGTTTTCAAAAACCGCAATAAATTCGCGACTCTGCTCCGATTTCTCTTCATCTATAATAGCTAATGAAAGAGAGATGCTATTGCCTGATCCGAGGAATGAGCCAAGCATCAGCATGAGAAATACAGGGAAAAATAATGTCCAAAATAATACTTGCCGATTACGTGCAAATATGCGAAGTTGAGCTAAAGTTAATTGCCAATACGCTTTCATTCCTCTCTCAAACTCCTTCCTGTCATATGTATAAACACATCTTCTAATGTGGCGGTTCTCGTTTGTAAGTCTATTAATTCAAGATGCTCATTTGAAGCTGTTTCGATGAGGCTAGTTAACGTGTTTTGTAAATGGTCTGTATATAGGACATATACATTTTCTCGTTGACCAACTTGTTTGACGCCATCTATGTTTGAGAAATCTGTGCCATTTCCACCTTGTAGTCGAAATTCAACGGCACTATCTGATTGAAGATTCTTTACTAAGTTTGGAGGAGTATCTAATGCGATTAAATGACCTCGATCCATGATAGCAATGCGATCACATAAGATATGAGCTTCATCCATATAATGGGTAGACAGCATAATGGATTTACCTCTTTCTTTTAATTTAAGAATAATGTCCCATAAGGTTCTTCTTGCTTGTGGATCTAATCCTGTTGTGGGCTCATCAAGGAATAAAATTTGCGGATCATGAATTAATGCTAGCGCGATTGCTAGACGTTGCTTTTGTCCACCAGACAGAGCTTTAACTCGATCATTTTTCTTTTCAGTCAAAATCATCTCGTCTATTAATGCTGGGATTGAGACGTTAGTAGAGTAAAAACTTGCATATAGCTCTAAAATCTCCTCAACTTTAAGTAACTCAAATAATGAAGTAGATTGTAGTTGAACACCGATAACATTTTTAACCTTTTTCATTTCTTTTTTTATATCAAAACTTGCAATTGTTGCAGTGCCATCATCTGGTTTACGTAGGCCAACTAACATCTCCATCGTTGTTGTTTTACCTGCACCATTCGGCCCTAATAAGCCGAATACTTCACCTTTATAAACATTGAACTCCACGCCGTTGACAGCGGTGAAATCCCCATACCTTTTCACAAGTTTTTGAACTTCAATAATTGGTGCTTGTTCCATGTATGTGCCCTCCTCGCTAGTACTAGTGAAACTCCCATAAATATTATTGTAGCATTTTCCTAATATGGATACGATTGTTTTGTTTTTCACACTATAAAAGCATGCGTTGACTAGTTTATTTTTACAATAATCTTCTAATCTATTAAGATCAGATGTATAATTCATTTAAAACTAGTGAGGAAAAAATAATATGGAAGAAAGAATCAGCGATGCCGATGAATTTGGGCACGTAAATGAGGTAAAGAAGCTTAAACGTATACTATCTGTAAATGATAGAAATCGGATTATTAAAAGTATAAGGAAAGAAGCTAGACCAGATACGTATTATTACGTCATGGTTGTTTTGTCATGTTCAGTAGCAACATACGGTTTATTATCAAATAGTACCGCGGTAATTATAGGTGCCATGTTAATAGCGCCACTGATGAACCCGATTCTAGGTAGTGCACTTGCATTGATTAACGGGAATAACAAACTATTGCGGGTGACGATGAAAGCAGAGTTTATCGGGGCGTCAATTGCTATCATCTTGTCAGCACTATTAACTTTACTACTACCAGTTTCAGATTTAACACCAGAAATTCTTGCTAGAACAGAGCCTACATTAATTGATTTAATTATTGCTTTAGCTTCCGGGGCCGCAGGGACATATGCGATATGTTATAGATCAGGTGCTACATTACCTGGGGTGGCGATAGCTACCGCGCTAATGCCCCCATTATGTGTAGTTGGAATTACGATTGCCAAGCAAGAATTTCAATACGCTGCAGGTGCATTACTATTATTTCTTGCAAATATGGTAGCAATTATCGTGATAGGGATTATTATTTTTAAAATTGCTGGATTTACCAATCCGACGCTATCAAATTATTTAAACATATCCGTTAACGAAGAACGCAAAACATTGTTTAGTAAACTAGTAACGAACAATATCATTTATCCATTTACATTGCTCGTTTTAATTTGTATTCCATTGATCATATTTATGGCGAATTCTATAGAGGCGGATAGGACAGAGAAAACAATTAGGAACGCACTTGAAGAAGGGTTAACTGTTCTCTCACCTGAATCAAAAATTGTGTCCGTTGAATTTAGCAAAGAGGAAAATGAATATACAATTAATACAGAACTAAATACTGAGAGAGTCATCTATCCAGAGGATATTCGCAAGCTTGAGAATAGTTTGGAATATAAGTTAGCTTCACCTGTAAAGTTGGAAGCAGATGTGACACTCGTTCAAAAAGTAAGTAACGAGAGTTCCACTAATGCTTTTCAGTCGTTATTCCCGGAACCTGAAGAAAAAATTGTTGAAGTCATCGAAACAGGTACACCTGAAGAAGTTATCGAACAAGTAGTATCAGAAAAACTGCTATTATTCGAAGATACCGCACTTGAAGATTTTATGTTTCAGTATCAGCGTGGGACAGGGGCTTATTTAGTTGAACTTACTATTGACGGGGGTTCCATATTAGATGATCAATTTAAGAAAACGATTGAAAGTGTCTTAGAAAGTAAGCTCAAACGAAAGGTCATGGTCGTTTTGCGGTATAACGAGCCGGTAATTGATGAAGAGCAAGAAGTGGAGGAGAGTGTAAAAGAGGATCCAGAAGTGAAGGAAGAAGAAACTGAAGAGTCTGTTTCAGAAGATCAAACAAATGATGCATCGTAATCTTCTATATAAATCTTATGAACGCTTTTTTCGGGCATAATGGTTTTGCTCTTATCGGTCAATTTCATAGTTTTATGGGTCAAATTTGCATGTTTATCTTTCAACAAAATTCAACAAATGGACTTACAGTTATTGGTAAGTTCATTTGTTGAACTACTATGTAATTCACCGTTTAGTGATACTAGTCAACACCCATTCTTCTTTTGTTTACAATGATGCTATACGATTTTTATAAACACGCCTTCACGAAACTTGCGAGCTGCGTGGTCATTAAGCTGTGCTACCCATGTGGAGAGTTCCGATGCTTTGTTAATAGAATCGTTTATAACAACTGCTGGATCAATGAGTCTTGCTTTATGTTTTCCATGAATATCGTAACTGGTATCATTTAGCTCTAGCTTCACATTGCTATTGATTTGTTGCAAGATTGCCAGTACTTCAGCATTATTACTGTTGGTTAGTTTACTCAATAGGGTGTAATCATTGTCTAACAAATCATCTGGTGTTATTAATTTATGTTGTAAGGAGATTTTTATAGCTTTGCTTAAAAGGTTGTTGCTATAAACATTTTCTGGACTCATGAAAAAATCAATGACCTCTTTATAGTATGTTTCAGTAAACCATTCGGCACTTTGAAGTGATTTTACACAGATTTTCTCTTCTTTTACAATTAGTGAATTCAAAAATTTGTTTATTTCATCCTTTGAAATATCAAAATAACTATGCATATCTCGAAGTGTATAATCAATTCTATCGGCACATAGATCTGGTAAAGGCTGTTCTAAAATTGACCATTGTTCCATGGGGAAGAGTATCTCTTTATAGTAATGCCCATAGTTTGAGAGGATGGTAGGGATATCAGACTGCTCAATAATCTTGTCAAATATTTGCTCATGAAAATCTTCATTCGCATTTTCGAATACGTAATCGACAACATGAGAAAAAGCTGTGTGTGATACATCGTGTAATAGTCCGGCAATTTGTTCTTCGAGACAGCCACCAAGTCTTCTTATTAGCAACATCACACCAATAGAATGATCGTAGCGGGTTATGTTCCATTTCTCATTCATTAAATAACATGCTCCACCTTGATGAACCTTCTTAAGTCTTTGAACAGGAGGAGATAGAATGAGCTCTTTTAATACACCTTCAATTTCGAAGTTTCCATAAATTCTATCATGAATAATCATTAATTGAGATCTCCTTTATGTAATAAGGAGTATTATATCATGATAATTAGAAGGAGCATCCTTTACAGGTGCTCCTCACTTAGTTAAAACTTGTTATAAAGAGTTATATCTTCTACAGGAAAACGATTTGTTGCATGGGCATCTTTCGCTTTTTTTCCTATCGTTAGTAACATGACTGGTACGTACCGTGAAGGAATGTTAAATGTTTTGATGAACTGTGCGCTATCGTAGCCCGCCATAGAGCAAGTGTCATAACCTCGTGCTTTTGCTATGAGCATGAGTTGCATAGCAGCAAGTGAAGGGTTAAGTATGGCAGAATGAAGAGCCGCTTCTGGAGATTGGTATGCTCCATTTATTTGTCCAATTAATGTGGACTTTGCTTCTTCTGTCATAAATCCAGCTGCAACTGCTTCACTGTAAACTCGTTCAGCATTTTTATTTGCTTCAAGGTCACCCAAAATGGCAATGACTGCTGACGCATCAACGACTTGTTGCTGATTGAAGGCAATCGGCAATAAGGTGTTTTGTATGTCTGGATCATCAATAACTAAAAATTTCCAATGCTGAAGATTCCATGCGGAAGGAGCTTTTGCTGCTTCCTGAATCATGTCGTTAAGCTCATTTTTATCAATTTTTACTGAAGGGTCATAAATCCGGATAGAGTGTCTGTCATTAATTACAGTTGATAAATCAACATTGGTTGTAGTCATATTTCTCCTCCTTGAGTATGTTTGTTACATTAACTATTAACTTGCTCGTTCGAATGGTTTCATAGCCTTTTTCCTTTTTTCATCTTTCTCCTCAGGCGTTAAATCCCAGTTGAAATCATAAACAGCTCCTTCCCAATCGCCATACATTGGATTAGGAAATACTATGAATTTAGAACCAAAATCAGCCTTTAAATCATCTACCGACGAGTTACGCTCTGGAACAGTCTTTTTATCAAAAACGTCAGCAAAATCTGCTAAATTATCTCCGAAGAGAAGAATGATTTCATGATCCGCCAGAACTTGATCCCTTCTTGCTTTTTTACTGGATTCTTCTGTTTTCAACAAAATACGGTCTTCAGTACTTTGAGGAATTCCATGTAACTCCATATTTTTAATCGTAGCTTCTTTTTGTTCTTCTTTACGGTTTGAAATGTAGTAAATATCAACACCTTTTTCGTCAGCATATTGTAGAAATTCAAGTGCACCAGGTAATAGCTCTGCACTAGCCGAGTTAATCCAATCGTCCCATCCTTCAGGATATTCAACGCCATTTACAGCTGCATAAGCTTGGTACGGGTCATTGTCTAGAACAGTTTCATCAAGGTCTAAAACGATTGCTCTCTTCTTTTCAATATTCTCTGTCAAATTTTGATCAAGCATCATTTTGCCAATATTATATCCTTGATAATATAAAGCATTTCGTTCTCCAGACGTTTGATGCCATAGAGTAGACATAATATTTTCAGCAGGGATATTGACCGTTGAAGCTTGCGGTGCTTCTTCATTTGTTTCATTTTGTTCTTGAGTTGTTTCTTCTCCAGCTGCATTTTCACCGGTCTCTTCATTAGTATTAGGTGTGCCGCAGCCTGTAATAACTGTGAAGCATAATGCACTAATGAACCCGATACGAATCAAATACATTTTTGAACACATTGTTTCAACCTCCTTTATATTGTTAGTACGTTGATCCTCTATATTTTTTACTGAAAGAGTAAAATTATGAATATGATAATAGGTAGATTGTTATCAGAAATTTCTGTTAAAATAGTGGGATATAGTAGGGTTAATTTGATAAGGAAGTAGGCGGTTTACATGAATTATCAATATTATAAGGACACTTTACAACATATACAAAAACCATTTGCTTATATTGATTTGGATTTACTTGATGATAATATCACACAAATTTTAAAGGCCAGTAACGAAAAAAAAATACGCTTAGGCAGTAAATCAATAAGAAGTGTACCGATAATGAAACGAATTCTTGAAAATAATGAACAGTTTCAAGGCATAATGTGCTTTACTGCTAATGAGGCAATTTTCTTAGCTAATCATGGTTTTAATGATGTGTTAATTGCTTACCCTGTTGTAGATGAGACATATTTAACAGCAATTGCAAAACAGATTAAGCAAGGCTCTTTAATCACGTTAATGGTTGATTCTGTAGAACATGTTAAGCTAATTGATCAAATTGGTGCAAATGATAACGTGGTGATCCCCATTTGTATTGATGTAGATATGTCCGTGGATTTTCCACGCTTTCGATTCGGCGTATATCGCTCACCTTTGCAATCTGCTAAACATGTTGATGACATTGCACACGTAATAAAACAGTGCCAATTTGTTAAACTAGACGGCATCATGGGCTACGAAGCGCAGATTGCTGGTGTAGGTGATGCTGTAGCAGGAAAATCAGCAAAAAACTTTATCGTAAGAAAGCTAAAAAGTCATTCGATTCAAGCGATTAGTGAAAGAAGAACAGAGGTTGTTAAAAGCGTTGAAGCTCTTGGTTTTTCATTGAGGTTCGTTAACGGAGGAGGTACAGGGAGCCTGTCATCAACTTGTAAAGAGCACGTTGTTACAGAAGTAACAGTAGGTTCCGGATTTTTTTCGCCGAGCTTGTTTGATTATTATCAAGATTTCCAATATAAACCTGCTGCAGGATATGCGTTAGAGATTGTTAGAACACCAAAAGATCGGTATTATACATGTCTTGGTGGTGGGTATATAGCTTCAGGTGCAGTTGGAGATGATAAAATACCTAAGCCTTATTTGCCATTTGGTGCTCGCTTGCATACCTTGGAAGGGGCGGGAGAAGTTCAAACGCCAGTTTTCTATGAGGGCTCAGAATCTTTATCCTTAGGTGATCCGATATTTTTCCGCCATGCCAAAAGTGGTGAACTATGTGAGAGATTTTCATGTTTGTATGGTGTTTCACAAGGTGAAATCGTGGGAGAATATGCAACCTATCGAGGTGAGGGGCAATGCTTTTTGTAGGCTACGGCCTGTACAGAAAATGAGCCAATCACTAAAGTTTATTGATTATTACATATCTTATTAAACAGTTGTAGCATCAATTCTTTAAATTAGGTGGAGAAAATTCTCCACCTAGTTTTTTGAGGTTTAAGTTAAAGTGTATACTAAAAAAGTTATTATTAGTCCGTATGGTAACCATTTATATATGATCTTTTTTATCACTCATTTAAGTGCTTAATAGCTATTAACGATGTCGAATTGCTAACACTTTTTGTAAGGCGTTTGAACATAAGGAGCCAAATGATGCTTACAACGATACAAATAAGTCCAAAGCTCGTACCAATGATATTTGTGGGAATAAATTCTAGTAAAATACCCGCAAAAAACATGGAAAATTGTATTAATGCTCCAAATAACGAGTAATGAAGAGAAAATACTTTGCCGATTTTATCATTAGGAGTATTCATTTGTATGAGTGTTGTATCTAATGGAATGATTACGCCTCCAGCAATTCTCATAAATAGTAAAGCCGATTTTATCATTAGGAGTATTCATTTGTATGAGTGTTGTATCTAATGGAATGATTACGCCTCCAGCAATTCTCATAAATAGTAAAGCCGATTTTATCATTAGGAGTATTCATTTGTATGAGTGTTGTATCTAATGGAATGATTACGCCTCCAGCAATTCTCATAAATAGTAAAAAGGTAATACCTATGATAAAAACTGAAGAGCTTGCAAACAAGGTGAAAAATATCCCTTGAAATAAATATGCTATTCCAAAGTAAAAAACCATTTTTTCTTTACGATTGCCAACAAATCTACTCACGATCCATCCGCCAATAATCGTCCCTATCCCTTGTGTAGCATATAAGATACCTATTCCCATATCGCCCGCATGATAGACAGTCTCCCCATAAACTGTTAATAATATTTGATAAACACCGCCAATAAGTCCCCACGAAATACCTACAAGTATAACACCTAATATAATTGGCGTCTGATAGATAAATCGATAGCCATCTTTTAAATCTTCTATAAAATTTAGTTCTTTCTCCTTAACATAATGTTTCGGAATAGTTGTTGCTTGAATAAAATAAGCAGAAATGAGAAAAGAAGCACTATTGATGAAAAAGGCTATATGGCTACTGAACATTCCAGACACTAAACCACCTAAAGAGGCACCTATGATAGAAATAATTCCACCAACCGTGCTAGATAAAGAATTAGCCAAGTAAAGGTCCTCCTCACCTACTACATCTTTGATGACTCCTTGTCGTGCAGAACTAAAAAACACACTAGTAACCGCAGTGAAGAAGTTTACGATAAACACAATCCAAATAAACTGTTCAGTAAATAATAAACCTAATATGAGCAGCGCTCTTAATATATCTGCTGTCACCATGATTTTTTTTCTATCAATCTTATCAACGAGAACGCCTGCAAATGGACTAATTAGTAATTGTGGTATGCCTTTACTTAAAAATGTTAGCGAAACATAAAGTGGGGATTGAGTAATTCCATATACGAGTCCGAGCAGTGCAATCATATTAAACCAATCGCCTAATACACTCGCACTTTGTCCAAGTAAAAGATTTTTAAAGTTACGGTTTTGTTGTATGAGTTGTTTATAGCTTCCTTTAGATTGTTGATCCATAGTTTTTCCACCGTTTTTCATGTTTAAAGGATAGGCACATCCCTTGATATAGGTAACAATTGGTTGTTCATTAAGTTAGTAAGAATAGCAAAGGGGCAAACTTCCTTCGTTACATGTACGATGATTAATAGGCTCATATAAAAAATTTTAATGGAAAAAGTAAGCAGTATCGTCGGGGAAAAGACTTAAGTAAGCTGCCACTTTAGTATGAAATAGGAATTAGACACATGAATTTCAAACAAATACATATATTGACTTCTTAAATAATATTGTGTATATTGTATATAGATAGTATATACAATATACACAATGGGTGATGCCGATGGATATTATTATTTCTAGCTCAGCAGATGAACCAATCTATGAGCAAATAACTAATCAAATTAAACAGCAAATTTTACGAGGGGATTTAAAGGAAGGTGACCCACTCCCATCAATGAGGAAGCTTGCAAAGGATTTGCAAATTAGTATTATTACGACGAAAAGGGCGTATGAAGAGCTGGAAAAGGAAGGGTTTATTACGTCTCAAGTTGGGAAAGGATCATTTGTTTCTGGTCAAAATGTAAGTGTATTACGTGATCAACAATTACAATTGATTGAAAACAAGCTTGAAGTCGTCGTTGATGAAAGCAAAGTAATGGGAATTGAATTAAGTGTACTACTAGAACTCGTAACGATGCTTTACAAGGAGGAGAATAAATGATGGAACAAGTAATTACAGTGAATAACGTAAATAAATTGTACAAAGGTTTTCAGTTAGACGATGTTTCCTTTTCAATTAACAAAGGGTTCATTACAGGTTTTATCGGTCCGAATGGCTCTGGGAAAACAACAATGATCAAATTACTTATGAATTTAATAAAATACGATACTGGTGATATTCAAGTTTTTGGAATGGATCACATAAAGCATAGTCAGGAAATTAAAGAACGCATAGGATTTGTATATGCTGAAAATCACTATTATGAACATTTGACAATAGCTGATATAAAAAGAGCAATTGCTCCTTTCTACAAAAACTGGGATGAAGAAGCTTTTCAACGAAATATTAATCATTTTCGACTACCGCTAAAGAAAAAGCTAAAACAATTTTCAACTGGGATGAAAATGAAATTATCAATTGCAGTTGCGCTTTCCCATCATGCTGATCTTATTATTATGGATGAACCAACTTCAGGGCTTGACCCTGTTGTGAGAAGAGAGATTTTGCAGCTACTTACAGAAATTATGCAAGATGAAGATAAAACCATCTTCTTTTCTACTCATATTACAACTGACCTTGAACAGATTGCTGACTATATCACATTTATTAATAATGGGAAAATTATCTTTAATAAGGAGAAGGACGAAGTATTTGAGGACTATCAAATTGTAAAAGGTTCAAACAAGTACTTAACTGAAAATATTAGACAGCTAGCAATTGGTATAAAAGAAACTGATGTTGGCTTCGAAGCGTTAACAAACGACAAGAAATCAATGAATGCATTACTCGGTCCTAATGTGATGTTCGAGAGAGCTACACTTGATGATATTATGTTTTATACGAATAGGAGTGTTCAATATGTTTAATTTAATTAGAAACGAATTTCACGTACATAAAGTACATTTAATCGTCAACTTAATGTTAATTTTTTTCTTATATTTCGTTGCTAGAGACAATTTTCCGTTATTATTCATAGGACTAATTTTGACGCTATTATTTACACGGAATATGTATTTTTATGATATTCGAAACAATAGTGAAGTATTGATGAATAGTTTGCCTGTGTCTAGGAAGCAAATTGTCACATCAAAATACGTTACAGTAACTCTCTTTGCACTCATTTGTTTTTCCTTCTCAATGGTTTTGAATATGTTTTTTAATATGTATGGTAAGTTAACTCTTTTTGAGTTTGTAACTACATTAACAATATTAGCGATTTTTATGGCATTCTTCTTTCCGAGTTATTACTTATTTGGTCCAGTTTTTATTAGATATGCGATGGTGTTATTGGTCGTGCTCATTTTTGCGGTAGGTCCAATGGTATTAAACCTAGGTGTTAAAAATAATTTTTGGGGGCTTTTACATTTATTTGAGCAATACTCAATACAGTTTGCCATGTCCATGTTGGCTGTGATAGCAGTATTAATAAGTCTTTCTTGGTTATTGTCATATAGAATTTACGAAGCAAAAGAGCTGTAAATAAAATATTTCGAGTATGCAGATAGGTTGAAGGTTTAATCTTCTCCTATCTTTTTTTATGTTGTCATTCATGAGTTTTTTAACTTTGAAAAGGCTGTTTTCGCATCGATTGTTGCTTTTCGTAATATGAACTACATACGAATATATATAATGCTAGTGGCATTTTTTCTTCTCTAAAGACTATAAAGTTCATATCAGTAAATGAGCCTCTAAAAACTAACATTTTCGTTCTGTATACATTCAATTGATTTTACTTAGTAGCACATAAACTCCACCAGATAAGTTTTTCGTTAATGTTGCGCATAGGTATGAGTATAAGTAATAAAAAGGATTATGTTCTTTTTATTAGAATATTATGAATATTAATAAAAGTATAAAGGGGGGGAGTTTATTGGAGGCACCAACAGAAAAAAGTAAGCGACTTCTTTTTAAAACGAAACGTCGTCGGGTAGTATTCTACAGTATATTTACGATTATTATAGTTTGCGCTCTGTTACTTACAGCTGGATATATTTACGTTCTACAAAGTAAACCAAAAACAAAAGGTGAAATCATCATTAGTGGATTACAACAAGAAGTTTCCGTATACCGTGATGAAATGGGTATTCCTCATATTGAAGCAAATAATTTACAAGATTTGTTTTTTGCTCAAGGGTACGTGACCGCACAAGAGCGTTTGTTTCAAATGGATTTAATTCGGCGTCAAGCATCAGGTCAATTAAGTGAAGTCATTGGTGAAAGTGCAGTGGATACGGACAAATTTTTCCGCACAATTGGCTTACATCGTGTTGCAAATGAGACGTGGGATATTTTATCAGAAGAGACACAAGAAATATTAACTGCTTATACCAATGGGGTAAATGCATTCATCGATACAGTTAATGAAGAGGGGGGGCTTGCTGTTGAATTTCGGTTAATGGGTTATAAACCGGACAAGTGGACAGTTTACGATTCAATTCTTGTAGGTAAGTATATGGCGTATGACTTAGGAGGACATTGGGAGGGGCAAGCTTTCCGCTATTACTTAGCTCAAAATTTTTCTGACGAACAAACATTGGATCTGTTTCCGACATACCCTGAAGACGGGGCAACTATTTTGCAGGCATTACGTGAAAATCCACTTAATGTGAAACAAAGCTTGGCATCTGCTCATATGCCAAATGAGTTAAATGGGAGTAATAATTGGGTTGTAGCAGGGGAGAAAACCGAATCGGGCTATCCGTATATTGCGAATGATCCTCACCTCGGGCTTGCAACTCCTTCTATATGGTTTGAAACACACCTAAAAACATCAAATTTTGAAGTAAGCGGTGTGATTGTACCGGGAGCACCTGGAATCATCCTAGGTAGAAACGAGCATATAGCGTGGGGAATTACGAATGTTGGTCCTGATGTACAAGATTTATATATTGAAAAAAGGAATCCAGAAAATGACTTAGAATTTGAATACAAGGGTGAATGGGAAAAAGCAACAGTCATACAAGAGCCAATTGCTGTTAAAGATGGAGAAGACATTGATTATCAAGTTCTAGAAACCCGTCATGGGCCTATTATTTCTGAGTTTGCGCATGATGAGAAGCCAGAAACAGCACTTGCGCTGAAATGGACGGCACTCGAACCTTCACCAGAGCTTGAAGTAGTATTGAAATTTGGGAGGGCTGAGAACTGGGATGATTTTAAAGACGCACTCACATACTTTTATGCCCCAGCTTCTAATTTTGTTTTTGCGTCAATAGATGGAACGATTGCTTATCGTGCAAATGGGTTAATTCCAATTCGAAAGAATGGGACCAGTCTTGTACCTGTTCCTGGTTGGACAGGTGAGTATGAATGGGAAGGCTTTGTTCCTTGGGAGGAGCTCCCAACGATCGTAAATCCAGAAGAAGGGTTTATTTCGACTGCAAATAATAAAGTAGTTGATGATAGTTACCCTTATCATCTGTCAAATATATGGGCGCAGCCATATCGACAACAACGGATTCGCGATGTGCTATTAAGTAAAGATACATTTTCAATGGAGGATATGAAAAACCTTCAACTTGATAACAAGAACTTATATGCAGAAGAGTTTGTACCAATGTTCTTATCGCTATTAAATAATGTTCAACTAAGATCGATTGATGATGAAGTGTTAAGTAAAATGCGTCAATGGAATTTTATTGATGATAAGGACTTAGCCGAACCGCTCGTTTTTCATTTTTGGATGGAAGAAATCTCAAATGTGTTGTTTGAAGATAAGATCGACGAGGATATGATCAGTTTCTTTAGGGGAAAATCACAAGTTGTTGATGAACTGATTCGAAGGGCAATTGGAGGAAATCCAGGGCCGTGGATTGAAGATGCAGGGGGATTAGACAAAGTTGTTTTGAATGCATTACAGCGAGCTATTGACAAAGCGGCTGAGCTACAAGGGAATAATGTAGATAAGTGGAAATGGGGCAATTTTCACGAAATTATTTTTAGTCACCCTCTTGCCGCAATTAAACCATTAAATTTATTATTTAACTCTTCACCAATACCGGTAAGCGGTAGTAATATTACTGTCAAAGCAGCTAGTTGGAATAGAAAAACAGGAGAAGTTAATCACGGTGCATCATGGCGAGTAATACAAGATTTAGCTGATATGACAACAAGCTATAGTGTTGTTGGACCTGGTCAAAGCGGACACGTATTAAGTAAAAACTACCACGATCAAATGGAAAGCTGGGCTGAAGGAGAGTATCATGTGACAAGCACAGATTCTGATAACTACCAGAAAAATGCGCATTTATTGTTATTGAAACCGAAATAATTAAACTAATATTTAGAAGGTATGCGTCATGGCTAATAGGTGGTCATAATTTTTTGTGAACTAACATTTTTTTCAAAGTACTGAAATAGAATATATAGTCATCCTCGTTTAAACAAACTTTCTATGGGGATGACTTTTTTATTGACGAAAAAAGGGGAGAACGTATTCATGATTAAAAGTAAACTAAAAAAGTATAAAGCAAAGGCACTTCATACAGTAGACAGATATGTATATATACTAAATCCACCTAAGGTTGAAGATGTTGCACATTGTGACTTTAATTTAAATAATATTATTTACTACAAAAATTATGGATCCAATGGTAATTGGATTTTTCCTGATAGTCGAAAATCCTTTAATATTCCTTTCAATAAGAAGGAAGGAATGATTGAATGGACTTTTAACACTAAATCAATGGAGGGCATATCACATCCAGATTATATATATTTTTTTATGATTCGAGATAATTTATATCCTTCAGCTATTGAAAATAATTTTTTCTTATGTTTTTACAATGTTCATCAACGAAAATTAAAGGTATGGCTCTCAGTAGATCAAGAAGTAAATTCAGTTATTATTGATACACCAATGTTATGCTGTGAAGAACAAAGAACAGTTAGGTTAACTTGGAATGAAAACGATTATTTTCGCATTTACTTTGATAATGCTAAAGTTAATGAAGTGCCAATTGGGACTTTCAATGTTCAACCTGAGAGAGTCTGTATAGGTGAAAATATGGAACCTACATACCCATCAAGACGCAGTCGTTTTTTATGTAATGAGCTCATTATATTGTCAAAAGATATAGGGAATTCTCCTATTCCAAAAAATATGTTAATAGAATTCTCGAAAAATTACAGTAGCCATAAAATATAGTAAAATAGTTGAAATTAAACTAGCCATGTGAAAATTAACCGCTTGAAATTAAATAGTAGGAGGAGTCATAAATGAAAATATATCAGTTTAATAGAAATGCGGGAAAAGAAATAACACAATTTGATTCAAACTTTGTCATGTCGCGTATAGGTATCGTAGATAAAAAAGCTCATATTGGGTTTATGTATCTAAATAAAGAAGGTATCGTCGGCTATCACCAAGCAGTTTCTGATCAGCTGCTATTAGTCGTAAGTGGAAGTGGCACTGTTAGAGGTGAAAATAATGAAACACAAATTGTTGAAGCTGGTGATGCAGTGTTTTGGAACAAAGGTGAGTGGCATGAAACTATGTCAAATGATGGATTAACAGCCGTCGTTATTGAGAGTGAAGAACTAGATCCATCAGCATATATGAAGTTGAGAAAATGAGGCTCAAAGAAACTGAAAAAGTTTTCATTGGACAAAGGACAACAGAAAAATGAATAATGTAAAATTCAAAAGGGGCTTACTAAGTTGTTAACACAATGAATGAGATAGCCCCTTCAACAGTTAAGACTATTACTTTCTATTAAAAGTCAAAATTATCGGGATCTGGTCCGAAGCGTAAATCTTCATTTAAGTCATTAATTGTACGCATATCTTCATTCGTTATTTCAAAATCAAAGATAGAGGCATTTTCAATGATTCGATGCTCTTTTATTGATTTTGGTATTGTTACAACACCACTTTGTAAATCCCATCTTAAGATTACTTGAGCTGCCGTTTTGTTATGTTTGTTTGCAATCTCAGTTAAAAGCTCGTTGTCTAGTAATTTTCCGTGCATTAAAGGTGACCAAGCTTCAAACTGAATTTGATGCTCTCGGCAAAAGTTACGTAACTCTTCTTGTAATAATTTTGGATGGAATTCTACTTGATTCACCATAGGCTTTATTTCTGCTTCAGTTAATAAATCTTGTAAATGATGGACATGGAAGTTACTTACGCCAATTGACCTGACCTTTCCATCTTTATAAAGCTGTTCGAGAGCGCGCCATGTTTCTTTGTATTTGCCTTCTACAGGCCAGTGAATAAGATAAAGGTCTAAGTAGTCGAGGTTAAGCCTAGCTAGACTATCTTCAAATGCACGTAAAGTTGATTCAAAGCCTTGATCAGAGTTCCAAACCTTTGATGTAATAAATAATTGCTCACGTGGTACCTCGGTTTGTTTAATAGCTTGCCCGACACCTTCTTCATTTTTGTATATTGCTGCTGTGTCAATGCTTCGGTACCCAGCACGAATAGCAGATTTAACTGCATCTATTACTTGCTTGCCATCCTCAGCCTTATATACCCCCAACCCTAACCATGGCATTTCAATGCCATTATGTAATGAAACTGTGCTTGATATTGAATTCAACATAACCAACTCCTTAATTTTCATATCACTTAATATTATGAAGTAGAAGGGGAAAAAAATGAATTTTTTGATCTTCATTTTTTTATTTTTGCAATATGTTTATAGTTTTAATGTATAATCTAGGAATAAATAGGTACCTTATTACAACTTTGGATTAAACAGGGGTGAATAAGCTATGGGCATATTAAGTGTGAAAAAGCTTGAAAGGAATATTGGGAATACGGTCTTATTCCCACCTATAGACTTAACAATACATAATGGAGACATCGTTGCAATCCAATGTAACATTGAAGTTGGTGGACAATTCATTCAAATACTTACCGATAGATTACCTAAATCTGGAGGAGAAATTAATTATTTTGAAAAACCATTTATTGGTAATTTTAAAAATATAAGTCCTAACATAGGTGTCCTATTGTCTGATGATGGCTATTATGAACGCCTGACACCGAAACAATACTTACAATTCATTAAGCGGCTGTATAATGTGGATGGCGATATTGAAGTTATTATTAAAATGGTTGGTTTAATAGATAAACAGAATACAAAAATCGACAAGCTTAGCTTTTCTGAAAAGAAGCGTTTGCAAATTGCCCGGGTAATTTTACAAGATCCACAGTTTTTCATCATGGAAGAACCAACACAAAATGTAGATATTGAAAGTAAAATGATTGTAAAAAGGATAATTGAAGAACTTGCTGAGCAGGGGAAAGCAATATTATTGACGACAAGCGATCTTGAAAATGCGATTATTATGACGAACTGTGTGTATCGTTTGAATGGAGAAGGGTTAAAAAAGATAGATGTAGCTGATGGCGAGGACGTTAAAAAGGAGATTATTAAGAATAACAACAGAACGAGTAATAATAAAGCAGCTTCAAATGCGGAAATGACTGAGAAAAATATTCAAGATGTTGAAGAGGATCAAGTAATCAATACACAAGTTCGTTTTGAAAAGATTCCGGCTAAAGTGAATGAAAAGATCATTCTCTTTGATCCAACAGAAATAGATTTTATTGAAAGTAATGACGGAATCGCTCATTTACATGTGAAAGGAGAGACTTTTGCGTGTTCTTATACATTAAATGAATTATTTGATCGCTTATATCCATTTGGTTTCTTCAGATGCCATCGTTCTTATATTGTAAACTTGCAAAAGGTAAGAGAAGTTATAACCTGGACACGTAATAGTTATAGCTTAATTCTAGATGATGCGAAAAAAAGCTCAATCCCGTTATCAAAAGGTAAATTAAATGATTTGAAGGGCATAATTGGAATATAAAATCTGATTATATTACATAATTTGAAACGCCAATCATCTATAAAAAGGATTTATTCATCAACAGATATACTCTTTTCACCTGAAATTTAATGCTAGTAAAAAGAAATGAGCCTATACTAAATACAACAGCGAAACAAACAATTAACTAATTCGGAAATTTTAGGAAAAGGAGTTAATGTTATGAACAATATTATTGAAGTAAGTAATTTAGTTAAGTCATTTAAAAATAAAGTGGCTTTGAAGGATGTTTCTTTTAATGTGAAAAAAGGGGAGACTTTCGGTTTCTTAGGTCCAAGCGGATCAGGAAAAACAACAACTATTAAAATATTAACATCTCAACTTCTACATACATCTGGAGAGGTTCAAGTGTTCGGAGAACATGTAAGCAAATTAAATGATCCTGCTTATATGAAAAGAATTGGTGTATTAACAGATAATAGTGGGCTATATGATCGATTGTCTGTTTACGATAATCTTGTACTCTATTGTAAGCTATATGATGTGGATGTGAACAGAATTGATGAAGTATTAGAATCTGTCAACCTAGTTAATGAGAAAAAAACACAAGTTAAAAAGCTATCTAAAGGAATGAAGCAACGAGTCACGTTGGCTCGTGCCATTCTTCATAAGCCTGACCTATTATTTTTAGATGAGCCAACATCAGCATTGGATCCAGCAAATACGAAAAATATTCACAATGGTTTGCGCCAATTAAATGAAGAGGGAACGACAATCTTTTTAACAACACATGACATGTTAGAGGCAGAAGAGATTTGTGATCGTGTTGCATTTCTTAATAATGGTGAGATTGAGTTACTCGATACCCCTCAAAATTTGCGCACTAAATTTGCAGATCCTTCCATTTCGCTATTGCTAAAAGGGGATCGAACTATTGTTGTTGATAAGGATGAACAAGGGGCAAAACAAATTTATGAACTGATGAAATCAGGTGATGTTGTTTCAATACATTCAAATGAGCCAACACTCGGAGATATTTTTGTGCGATTAACTGGGAGGGAGTTAGTATGATATTTTCAATGAAAAGAGTAAATGCAATTTTTATTAAGGACTGGATTGATTTATTAAAAAATTCTTATATGTTATTAACAATCGCTATGCCGTTAGCACTTGCAGCTTATCTAGGTAGAGTAGGTGGCAATGACGAACTCTCTCACATGTTTTTGATTAATTTAACCTTTACGCTAGTAGGGACTTTCGTACAAGCTTCTATAGTCGCTGAAGAAAAAGAAAAAAATACACTGAGGGGACTATTACTTTCACCAGCTAGTACATTGGAGATTCTAGTAGGGAAAAGTACATTATCAGCCGCAGCTACAATAGTTGTCGTTGCTGGTGTTATGTTTCTTAGTGATTTTCAGATGGTATCTTTACCACTCTTCATATTGATGTTATTTGTAGGATTGATTATATATATTTCGATTGGTACAATGATAGGTTTACTTTCTCGTACAGTAATGGAAACCGGAGTAGTTGGAATGCCAATTTTGGTCATATTAGGAATGGGTTCTATATTCACTTCGGTGACAGATAATGAATTGATTATAAAGCTAGTAAGCTATTTACCGAGTGAGCAATTTAATTATATGTGGACTCAATTCAATGATACTGGAAGCTATAGTGATATATTTGGAAATTTGTTTATTCTTCTTATTTGGGTAGTTGTATCTATTGCTGTTACGTTAATTACATATAAAAAACGAAGATTTGACTAGTAAAAGCTATACAATAAGACAACCAAGGAGAGAGTATACTCTCTCCTTGGTTGTTTTTTATAGGCTCTTTTCGTAAACTTTGTTGCTATTTTTATTAACAATGGACAATGTGATGAGTTTTATTAGAGCTTAATAATTGTAAAAGTAGAAAAGGTACCCCGTACACTAGATGGATACGTGCTTATATATATTAGAACGTATAGCAACAAATGAAGCGAAAACAGCCGATTAGTCAAGAGGAACAATTAGTATAGCTTTGTTCTTGCTATTTTGAGGACTCGATCAACAGGCTAGTACTTATAATCAAATTGAGCTTCAATTTCCGCAGTGATGCTAATTTCTCTTGGCAGAATGGAAGTAGATGGAGTAATTGTTGTAGACATAAGTGGTTGTTCTTCAGTAAATGTTCTGTATGGCGGGTGACCAACCTCTTTAATTTTTGTAGGAGTTTGATTTATTTGTGCATGAATCGTTTCTGCAATGACAGCAGCTTTTTGAATGGCATGATTTACAGCAGCTTGTAAAGCCTGCATGTAGTATGGGTCGGGATCTGATAATTTAAAACTTAATCTCCCAGCACTGCTAGCTCCATTTTGAAATGCTACATCATAAATTTCTCCAGACATATGGCTGTTTCGAACCGTAATCTTTAACAGGTGTGTAACTTTAAATCCTTCGAGTATGCTTTCGTTATCAACTGTTTTGTATAATGGAAAAACGTTGTATGTCATTGTTTCAATATCATTTTTGTCAATTCCCAACTCAATTAAAGAACGAATAAGCTGTGTTGACTTTAATGCATTTTGCTGTTGAGCAGTGGTGGCGCTCTGATCCTCAGTAATAACACCTAATTGCATAGAAACTAAATCTGGTTTTACAGTTACTTTCCCACGTCCTTCGACAATAATATGTGGCTCAATTTTGTCATGTCGAGTGTGCCTTTTATTTAGCTGTTTAGGAAAAGGATTGTAATAAGGGTACGAATTCATCGAAACAACCCTTTCTTTTTTAGGAGTAATAAATTGTATGTAGTAAAGTGTAAGATTATAATATATACAGTTGAAGTATTTGTTCAAAGGGGCTGAGATGGTGGAACAAAAGTTTATAGAGCAGTTTGACGGTTTACTTGAAAAATACACTGATTTATTAGTTGGTCAACATACTCCTGATACAATCAAAAAGGTTGAGATGTGGGCGCTTTATACTCATATTGCGAAAAGCATGCCTGCATTGGCTAAGCATTGGAATGAAATGTACCCAGATGCAAAGGAAGAAATGAAGAAGGTCATTGCTGAAATTAAACAATTAAATGAAGAACATCGTTCATCCAAGTAGGGCAGACACAAAAAGTTGTGTTTGTCCTACTTTGTTACGCTCTGGTTATCCTGGTTGCCGATGTGTTATTCCCTAGCCTCAAGTTCTAATAAAAAACAACAAGCACCTTAAAGATAAAGCGCTTGTTGGGGGAAATCGGATGAGAGATTTTTCTTATTGGGTCATATTGTTATATGGGAATTGACTCGTATAACCTTGAAATTGTTGATAAGATTGTTGTAGCTTCTGTTGTTCACTGGCTTCGATTTTGTACCAACCTTTTTGGAACATTAGGTTGTATAGTTGTCTTTGACAATTTTGCGTTTCGTTAAAAACATTCTGTATATCTTGATAAAGTGCTTGATGGCTTGCTTCATTCAATGCTGTACAGTAAGAATCCGTCATATATTTTTCAGTTGCAAGCATGTCATTTAAAAAATCACGTTCGTTCATTTCAGGTGTTTGTGGTATCGGTGTTTTAGGGTTTTGAATTTTGTTTTGATTATTCATTTATGAAGTGACCTCCTTATTGCATTGGTTGGGTAGGTTGATTGTTATTTTGTAAATGGGACATAATTATACCGTAATGTCGTTGGTGCATTTGTCCAGCTCGTTCTATAGCTGACATAATTTCTTGATCTTGACATTGTCTGGCAAAGAAATGTGCTTTCTTCATAGCTAATAAATTCCAAGAAAGCATATCAGTTAAGTACATTGAGTCTTTTGTTGATATTACTTGTGGTGGCTGTGGCATTGCCATTGATTGGTTTTGAGTCAGATTTTGTTGCTGCATCATTAATCCCTCCTTATTAACTTCAAAATTTATCGTTCCCTAACCGCTAATAGCTATTCAAATTATTATTAACGCTTTTATCGTAAACTTTGTTGCTATTGTTAATAAAGATGGACATTACAATGAGGTTTGATCCTAATGTTGAAAAGATGTCATGAACCCGCTAGAAAACCTTAGAACTAAAAGCAATAACCAAAGGGAAAACAGCCTTTGATAAACAATTTGTCTTATTTTCGACAAAAATAGCGTTAAATTATATTCAAAAATAATAAAAGATGATAAAATGATGCTGGCTAGTAGAAAAAATAAATACAGCCTTCTTAAAAATGCGAGTTTAAAAAGTACGAAGAAGAATGGATGGTAGTAGGCGTATTAAAGTAGGACTGATAACTGCTTGGAAAAATATATACTATCATGAACAGTAAAAATACACATAGCTACGAAATGACATTTTCTCAAACTACGAAGAGGAAGCACATTGTAGGTTAGCTTGTACAAGTTTATACAAACATCTTTTTCCACACTTTTTGAACACTTTGCTATCTCAAAATGAATGCGGTTACAAAAGGAGGTTATTATAAATTGGAACAAGTGATGAAAAACTTTTTCTTATTTTTATCAAAGAATAAACCTATGACAAAATTAGCAAAAAAATATGGTTTGCGTTTTGGTGCTGGAAGGTTTGTTGCAGGGGAAACGATTAACCTTGCTGTTGATGTAATTAAAGAGCTAAATAATAAAGGGCTATTTGTAACAATTGACTATTTAGGTGAATTTGTTGATAACGAAATAGAAGCTAACGAAATGGCAGATCAGTCAATTGAAGCAATTAAGGCAATTGGTAGAGAAAATTTAGATTCACAGCTATCATTAAAAATGACTTCTATGGGTTTGGATATATCAGACCAAGTGGTAATGAGAAATATGCGTAGAATTTTAAAAGCTGCCAAAGACAATGGTGTGTTCGTTACAATCGATATGGAAGATTATTCTCGATGCCAGAAAACAATTGATATTTTCACAGAGTTAAGAAAAGAGTTTGATAATGTAGGGACAGTTATTCAATCATATTTATATAGAACAGAAAAAGATATTGAAGACTTAAATGAATATCATCCTAATCTGCGGCTAGTAAAAGGGGCATACAAAGAATCCCCTGAAGTAGCATTTCCTGATAAAAAAGATGTAGATGACAACCTTAAAAAAATTATAAAAATGCATTTATTAAATGGGAATTATACAGCTGTAGCTAGCCACGATGATGCGATTATAGAATATACTAAACAGCTCGTGAAAGAGCATAATATACCGAATGATCAATTCGAGTTTCAAATGTTGTATGGAATACGAACAGAACGCCAACTGGAGCTTTCGAATGAAGGGTATAAAATGAGAGTGTACGTACCATATGGAACAGATTGGTATGGCTATTTTATGCGTAGGTTAGCAGAAAGACCAGCTAATGTTGCGTTTGTACTAAAGGGAATGGTTAAGAAGTAAGATAAAAGAGGTTTGATACCATGTGTTCAACTCTCTTTATCTATTTATGAGTATATTAAAATAATAAATGAAAAGAGCCGGCCTTATTCGTTTAGAATCAAGCGGGCTCTTTTTGAAATGCCTTATGTAATCGTTTACTTTTTATTAAGCATTTCCAAAGTTTAATTTATAAGAGGATCTTTCAATCAGGTGGGGTAGAGCCTCCACCTGATTCACTGTTCACTTGAGATACGACCCGTACAAATAAAAGATACTTGCGAATGTCTAATTTCTCTTCATATTAATTACGAATTTATAACGATCAGCACGATAAACAGACTTAACTAACTCAAGTGGTTGGCCGTTTGTTAATTTGGTCTGCCTGCGAATATATAATATTGGTGCATTTTTATGAATCCCAAGTTCCATCGCTTCATCAGCTCTCGCAACTGAAGACTCAATGACTTGTTTTGCAGAGTCTATTTGTAAATTTAGTTCATTTTCAATGTAAGAGTAAAGTGAGCGGTTTACAATTTCCTCTGTTAAGCCTTTTAGTAAATTTGCAGGAATATATGTTGTTTCAATTGCCATCGGTAAGTCATCAGCAAACCGTATGCGTTTAATTTCATATAAAGGGTCATGTTCATTAATTAATAACTCGTTAGCTATACTGCGAGTTGCTGGGATGAGTTCAAACTTAAGAAGTTTACTTCCTGGCTTCATGCCCCTCTTTTCCATATCTTCAGTAAAGCTTGTGAGACCTTGTAATGTTTGTTCTATTTTCTTTTCACCAACGAAAGTACCTTTACCCTTTTGCCTATATAAATATCCTTCATTAACTAAGTTTGTAATCGCCTGCCTGATTGTCATTCGACTTACACTAAACTGTTCAGAAAATTCTCTTTCTGAAGGAATGGCATCACCAGGGGAAAGTTCATCACTTTCTATTAAATTCTTTATATATTCCTCAATCTGATAATAGATTGGAACAGGGGAATCTCGATCAATCATTTCTAGCTCTCCTTTCGCTCAAAAGTAAGTGAAAGCGCTGCTTTATCTGCTATGATTGTAACATGTGGATGAGCATATAAGGAAGATGCAGGAAATTGTTCGCACCTATTTTTTTCTACTAATAGCTTCTGTACAGCTTTTGCTTTACCTTTACCTGATACAAGTAAAAGTATCTCTTTACTTTCAAGAATAGTTTGAATACCCATCGTAATTGCATAGTTAGGAACTTCATTTATATCTTGAAAAAATCGTTCATTAGCATTCCGAGTGGATGAAGCTAATTTTACAATATGTGTTCGTGTTTTAAAGGAAGTGTTAGGTTCATTAAAGCCGATATGACCATTATGTCCAATGCCTAAAAGCTGTAGATCTACCCCCCCTAATGAATGAATAAGTCTATCATACTGGGCACACTCATTATGCAAATCCTTCGCCATTCCATTAGGAATATATGTCTGAGAGTGGGGAATATCAATATGATTAAAAAGATGTTCATTCATAAATGTAGAATAGCTATTTAAGTCATCCTTTGCTAACCCTACATATTCATCTAAATTTATGGTCTTAACATACTGATAGGATGTGTTGTTCTGTTGAAAGTCTTTAATCATTTGTTCGTACGTTCCTTTTGGGGTACTCCCAGTCGCTAAGCCTAAAACAAGATTTGGATTGTGTCGAACATTTTTAATTATATATTGAGCGGCTTTTATACTCAAATCCTGATAGTCTTTTGCTTCTATAATATTCATGAGTAATTTCACCTCGTTTTTCTACCTTTCGTAGGAGATAGCTCCCCGGCAGATCGTCATGACTAGATTGTTATGTTCATCTAAAATAATTAAGTCTGCTTCTTTATTTTCCTTTATACTACCTTTACGATCAAAAACACCACATTGTTTAGCAGGGTTTTTTGAAGTGATTGTTGTTAAGTCACCAAGAGTTGCGTCAGTATAAGTTAACATATTTCTCATTGCTTGATCCATCGTTAACAAACTGCCAGCGAGTGCTCCATCATCCAAAGTTGCTTTACTATTTGACACTGTGACATTTTGACCACCCAAATCGTAGACACCACCTTTTAAACATTTAGCACGCATTGCATCGGTTACTAATATCGTCCGTTCCTTACCGATGGAATGGTAAGCTAATTGAACCATTTCAGGACAAATGTGTATACCATCAACAATCATTTCTACAAATAGCTCATCTCGCATTAGAGCCGCACCTGCAACACCAATCTCTCGATGATGTAATCCGCTCATGCCATTAAATAAATGAGTAATATGTGATGCTCCGACATGAATAGCTTTAACAACTTGGTTATACGTAGCATTTGAATGACCGATGGAAGCTACAACTCCATTTGAGTTTAAATATTTAGTCAAAGCTATGCCATTCTTTATTTCAGGAGCTAACGTAACAAGTTTAATATTTTCACCTGATAGCTTTTGCCATTTTTTAAATAACGAAATATCTCCGTCAATAATATAATCATAAGGTTGTGCGCCGGCTTTTTCTTGATTAATGAATGGTCCTTCAAGGTGGATGCCTAATATTTCAGCTTGACCGGCTGGCTGAACATTTATATAGCTACCTACATTACTTAATGCTTGTTCAATGTTCGAATGCTGTTGAGTGATTGTTGTAGCTAAATAGCTAGTCGTACCTTCCTGTGGCAATGCATTCGAAATTGTATCTAACGCAGTTGAAGAAGCATCCATTGTATCAGCACCTTGTGCACCATGAATATGCACATCGATCATTCCTGGTAGACATTTATAAGTGTTAGGAAACTGGATAGTATCAGTGTCAGTTACATCGTTAGCTTTACCGACAGACTCAATCTTCCCATTAGTAATTTTTATATATCCTTGTTCAATAACATTATCTTCAGCGTATATTGTTAAGCCTTTTATAAGCATGTTAAGGACTCCTTATGCTATTTTTTTATATCATAACATGACATATATTAGTTGTCTAGACAACCATACAAATATATAAATTGGTATAGACAACTATATGTAGTAATGGTACTATATAGTTGTTCACCAAGAGGTGTTAAGAAACAT
The DNA here is from genome assembly GCF_033963835.1 of Cytobacillus sp. IB215665. Lineage (NCBI taxonomy): Bacteria > Bacillati > Bacillota > Bacilli > Caryophanales > Bacillaceae > Cytobacillus > Cytobacillus sp. IB215665. The sequence continues at coordinate 24,911 of NZ_JAXBME010000009.1, read as the reverse complement.
TTTAAGAGAAGAGAAGCTTGAAATGTATAAACTTATGGGTGAAAAATCATATTAAGCGCAAAATATGAATGCGTTTACTTAAAAGTTGTTCATGTATTAAAGAGTAGAGTTTAGTGAGTGTAACCCCTAATGTATCTGTAAAATGTGCTTTATCAACCTTTACCTCTACCTATAAGAAATACCACTGATGATATTAAATGATGATGTAAAAATTGTGGATTCTTCTCAGGTAAGTAAAGGTCATTATCACTGTAAGTTGTTATTTTACATTCATATTTGTCATTTAAACACTAATCAACAAAATGGGGTGATAGTTGAGCAATAAATTCTTACTTATAATATGTATTATTACCTTTAAGGGGGTGTATGTTTGTTTACACAATATTTGGATGAAGTTGAGAAAAAGCTACAGAAGGTTAGAGAAAATGAACAAATGATAAAAAAAGCATCAGAAATAATTGCTAAATCACTTGAGCAAGATGGTATTATCCATATTTTTGGCTGTGGACACTCACATATCATCTCGGAGGAAATCTTCTATCGAGCAGGAGGTTTGGCGTCTGTTAATCCAATTCTTATAGAAGATTTAATGTTATTTAAAGGACCAGTAAGATCTTCTATGCTTGAAAGAGTCAATAATTTCATAGAAACAAACCTCGAAAAATATCATATTCGAGAAAATGACGTATTTATTGTTGTGTCTACTTCAGGTATTAATCCAGTGCCAATTGATGCAGCACTATATGCTAAGAAAAAGGGTGCACTTGTTATTGCATTAACATCACTAAATTTTTCGAAACACGTAAAGTCAAGACATTACGATCGTATCCATTTATATGAGATAGTTGATCTTGTTATAGATAATTTTTCTACCAAAGGTGATGCTGTATTGACTGACGAACGACTAGAGCAACCATTTGGACCAACATCTACAATTATTAATACGGCAATTATAAATAGTGTAATCGTAGAAACCATTCATATTTTGTTAAATAAAAATATAAAACCTCCTATTTTCGTAAATGGAAATGTTCATGGTTCAGATGAGCATAACCTTGGGTTAATTAACAAGTTCAAAGATAGAGTTACACACCTTATTTAAAGATTGGGGGAAACGAAAGATGTTAAAATTCTTACAAAAAATCGGGCAATCACTAATGTTACCAATTGCTGTACTACCAGCTGCATCATTATTGCTGCGTTTTGGAGCACCAGATATATTGGATATACCGTTTATATCTGCTGCTGGAGGAGCATTGTTTAATAATTTAGCACTTATTTTTGCTATTGGGATTGCGATAGGGTTCTCAAAAGATAAACATGGAGTCGCAGCACTAGCAGGTGCAATTGGATATTTTGTCTTAACAGATGCAATGCAAGCAATCAATGAAGATATCAATATGGGTGTACTTGGTGGTATTTTAGCAGGGATTATAAGTGGCCAATTATATAATCGTTATAATGATGTAAAGTTGCCTGAATGGTTAGCTTTCTTCGGAGGAAGACGGTTTGTTCCAATTGTTACATCTATCGTGATGTTAGCAATTGCTTTTCCATTAGGTTTTATATGGCCACCTATTCAAGAGGTGATTAATGGTGTAGGTGAATGGATTATCAGTGCAGGTGCAGCTGGGGTAGGTGTTTTCGGTTTCCTAAATCGTTTGTTAATTCCGTTAGGACTTCATCATGTTTTAAATAGCATAGTCTGGTTTGTATTCGGTGAATATGGAGGAGTAACAGGTGATTTAAATCGCTTTTTCGCTGGAGATCCAACAGCAGGTCAATTTATGACGGGATTCTTTCCGATCATGATGTTTGGATTACCTGCTGCATGTTTAGCAATGATTGCTGCTGCAAAACCTGAACGAAGAAAGCAAGTGTCTGGTGCACTGATAGGAATTGCTTTAACTTCTTTTCTAACGGGTATTACTGAACCAATTGAGTTTACATTTATGTTTATCGCTCCACTTCTATATGTCGTTCATGCTTTATTGACAGCTAGCTCGATGATTGTTACAAATTTGCTTGGCATTCATGATGGTTTTGGCTTTTCAGCAGGGGTGACAGATTACTTATTGAATTTTGGTATTGCCCAAAAGCCCCTTCTTTTATTAGGGATAGGGTTAATATATGGAGTAATTTATTTCGTTGTTTTCTATTTTATGATAAAAGCTATGAACATTAAAACACCAGGGCGAGAGGATGAGGAAGATACAGTGGAAGAGGATGATGCTAATTCTAACACGGGGGACAAGTTTACTATGATGGCAGAGAATTTCCTACAAGATCTCGGAGGTAAAGATAATCTCAAACGTATAGATAACTGTACAACAAGGCTTCGATTAGAAGTAAAAGATATTAGTAATGTTAACGAAGCATCTTTAAAGAAGCATGGTGCCCATGGAGTTATTAAAGTTGATAAAACTCATGTTCAAGTTATTGTTGGTACAAGTGTTGAATTTGTTGCTGATGCATTAAAAAGGATGGTATAGCGATAAAGTATTTTGCTAGAAAAAGAGTGAGTTAGGACAGAAAAAAGTGTTAATTGGCTAATAATAGAATAAATTTCAACAAGTAGATAGCGTTATTTCGTTAATAAGAGAGTAGAGACAAGAAGTTTCATAGATATGTAGCAAGTAAAATATTCGATTTGGGCTACCAATAGTATAAATATTATAATGTGCATACTTATATTATTGTAATTGGGCAATTTCTGATTATGTATAGTTATACTCACACGAAGGCAAGCTTGCCTTCGTGTGACATAAGCTCTAAAGACAGCTCAATAGATAGATTCTAAGGTACTATACCCTTTTCTATTCCTCGGGTTGCATATTATGCTTTTTATATTGCTGATTTTGACTTTGAGTTTTTCCACCTTCATTTTCAACCGTAGGACCAGCATTCCCTTTTACACTTGCTGCGCTTACTCCTGCTTTTGATGGACTCTTCTTCATGCGTGCCATTTCGCATCACCTCCATTTTATTAACGTTTCCAAAGTGAACATTTTTATCAAGATAATAATTATGAGGCTCTTTACATAAGGATGTTTTTGCATTAATTGTTGCTTTTCGTAATAAGCACCCATATAACTACGATATGGGAATTGTTGCTTCTCTAAAGGCTGTAAAAATCATCTAATTCACATCAGTTACTTTATGGAATGAACCTTTATTAACTTTGTAGCAAAATTCAGCTATAATAAGCTATGTAGGGGTTACCACCGATTTATAAAAATTATAATTATTTCTTCATGGGAAAAATAACACTCAATGCAAAATAGCCATTTGCTATAGAACGTTGTTAATCTTCTTGTAGAATAATGTTGTATTTTGAAAAAAATTACCTATTTTATTGCTTCTATATTGCGAAAATTTGAAAAATCATTTATATTTATAATTAAAGGAACTCATTCTAGGTATGCAGTATTTTTTTTGACAGTAAAATGAATGAGTATTCATTCAAAGAGTCAGAGGAGGAGAAATGGAATGGTCCAACATATTAAAAAAGCAGCTGTTCTTGGTTCAGGTGTAATGGGCTCTGGAATAGCAGCACACTTAGCTAATATTGGGGTTCCCACTATATTATTAGATATTGTACCTCGAGAGTTAGCAGAAGATGAAAAAGCTAAGGGGCTAACATTAGAAGATAAAAGTGTAAGAAATCGGTTAAGCTCTCAAGCAATTAAAAAACTGTTAAAGCAAAAGCCAGCTCCGCTAATGTCAAAGGACGATATTGTGTTAATTGAAGCAGGTAACATGGAAGATGACATGGAAAGGCTTTCTGAATGTGATTGGATAATTGAAGTTGTTGTAGAAAATTTAGAAATTAAGAAACAAGTATTTGAACGTATTGAACAAGTAAGAAAGCCAGGAAGTATCGTAAGTTCTAATACTTCTGGAATATCAATCGAAGCAATGGCAGAAGGTCGTTCCGATGATTTCAAAAAGCACTTTCTTGGAACACACTTCTTTAACCCGCCACGTTATTTAAAACTGTTGGAGGTTATACCTACAAAAGATACTTCTCCTGAAGTTTTATCTTTCATTACGCAGTATGGAGAAGAAAAACTAGGAAAAGGTGTAGTTGAAGCGAAGGATACACCTAATTTTATCGCTAATCGAATTGGAACTTATGGGCTTCACATCACTGTAAATGAAATGTTAAAAGGTGGCTACAGCGCTGGGGAAGTCGACTCGGTAACCGGTCCATTAATTGGTAGACCAAAAAGTGCAACTTTCCGTACGCTTGATGTTGTCGGTTTAGATACATTCGTTCACGTTGCGAAAAACGTATACGATAATGTTGAAGGTAAGGATAAAGAAGTATTTGTTACGCCAGAATTTATGAAAAAGATGGTTGAAAAAGGTTGGTTAGGTAGTAAAACGGGTCAAGGGTTTTTCTTGAAAAAAGGGAAAGAGATTTTACAATTAAATCCAGAAACATTTGAGTATGAGCCGAGAACAAAGCTAAAAGCACCATCTATCGAAATGAGCAAACAAATAAAGAAGCTTCCTGAAAAATTGAAAGCGCTTGTATATGCAGATGATAGAGCTGGAGCACTACTATGGAATATTATTAGCCCATCACTCTTATATTCTGCTGAACTATTAGGTGAGATTGCAGATGATATCGTTGCTATTGATAAAGCGATGAAATGGGGCTTTGGTTGGGAAATCGGTCCATTTGAAATGTGGGATGCGATCGGTTTAGAGAAATCAGTAAACAAAATGAAGTCTGAAGGAAAAGAGATTCCAGCGTGGATAGAAGAAATGCTTTCAAACGGCATTACATCCTTCTATAAAAAAGAGGACGGTGGGGTAGCATACTTAGACAAAGATGAATACAAGCTGTTAAAGGAAAACGAAAAAATTGTTCATCTTAAGAGCTTAAAAGAGAAAAATGGAGTTATAAAGAAAAATAGTGGTGCTAGTTTAATAGATATTGGTAATGATGTAGCGCTTTTAGAGTTCCATTCTCCGAATAATGCCATTGGATTGGACATCATTCAAATGGTTAATTATTCTCTTGAGGAAGTTGATCGTAACTATAAAGGATTAGTAATAGGAAACCAAGGTAAAAACTTCTGTGTCGGAGCTAATCTTGCAATGATGCTTATGGAAGCACAGGATGACAATTTCTTTGAAATTGAAATGGTAATACGTCATTTCCAACAAGCAATGATGAATGTGAAATATAGTGCTAAGCCAGTTGTTGCCGCACCATTTGCTATGACATTAGGCGGGGGTACTGAAATTAGCTTACCGACAAGTCAAATTCAAGCATCAAGTGAAACATATATGGGCTTAGTAGAAGTTGGTGTAGGTTTAATTCCAGGTGGTGGTGGTAATAAAGAGCTTTACATTAACCATCTGAAAACGATGCCAAAAGGTGTAGATTTTGATCTGCAAGCTGTCGCAAATAAAGTATTTGAAACGATAGCAATGGCTAAAGTGTCAACATCTGGACCTGATGCTCGAAACTATAATTTCTTATCAGAACAAGACGGTATTAGCTTTAATGGAGATCATCTTATCCATGATGCAAAACAAGCTGTCATATCACTTTATGATAAAGGTTATCAAGCTCCTAAACGTGAGAAGGTTCCAGTCGTTGGGGAAACAGGTTATGCAACATTATTATTAGGAGCACAAAATATGCATTTATCTGGATATATTTCCGATCACGACTTAACAATTGCGAAAAAACTGTCACACGTTATTGCGGGTGGTAAAGTACCATTTGGAACGAAGGTCGATGAGCAATACTTACTTGATTTAGAACGTGAAGCGTTCGTTAGCTTAATTGGAGAACCGAAAACACAGCAACGGATGCAACACATGTTAGTAAAAGGTAAGCCGTTACGCAATTAATAATAACTACTATGTTCAAAAAGGCTGGAGCAAGATTAGGAAAGAACATCTATGTCAGTTTTGCGGTAATTATGTGGATGAGTATTTCTTAAATAAGCATAGTTTTTGAACATCGTCTAAAAATGCTTCCACCTATTCGAAAAAATACGGAGAAAAGCGGGGGAATGATGTGAGAGAAGCTGTTATTGTTGCTGGTGCTCGAACACCGGTTGGTAAAGCGAAAAAAGGGACACTAAAAGATGTACGTCCTGATGATTTAGGGGCTGCTGCAGTAAAGGAAACATTAAAACGTGCAGGTAACTATGAAGGTAATATAGATGATTTAATCATTGGTTGTGCAATGCCAGAGGCAGAACAGGGATTAAATATGGCTAGAAATATTGGGGCGCTTGCTGGGTTACCTTACACAGTTCCAGCAGTTACAGTAAATAGATATTGTTCATCTGGCTTACAAACGATTGCCTACGGTGCAGAAAAAATCATGCTTGGTCACGCAGATACAGTTATTGCTGGTGGGGCAGAATCAATGAGTTTAGTACCAATGATGGGGCATGTTGTTCGTCCAAATGCTAAGCTTGCTGAGAGTGCACCAGAATATTACATGGGCATGGGTCATACAGCTGAACAAGTTGCAATGAAATATGGTATTACGCGAGAAGAACAGGATGCATTTGCTGTGCGAAGCCATCAGAAAGCAGCGAAAGCAATTGCAGAAGGAAAGTTTGCTGATGAAATCGTACCAGTAGACGTAACAATACGTTCAGTAGGTAAAGACAATAAAGTTCAAGAAAAAGGAATTCAATTTTCTCAAGATGAAGGTGTACGCCCGGATTCCTCTGTTGAAGGATTAGCGAAACTTAGACCAGCATTTTCTGTCACAGGATCTGTAACAGCTGGTAATGCTTCGCAAACGAGTGACGGTGCAGCAGCGGTGATGGTGATGGATAGAGAAAAAGCTGATTCATCTGGCTTGAAGCCGATGGCTAAATTCCGTTCATTTGCAGTCGGTGGAGTACCACCAGAAATCATGGGAGTTGGACCGGTAGTAGCTGTTCCTAAAGCATTAAAATTAGCTGGGTTAGAATTAGCTGATATTGGCTTATTCGAATTAAATGAGGCGTTTGCTTCACAATCAATTCAAGTTATTCGTGAATTAGGTTTAGATGAAGAAAAGGTTAACGTGAATGGTGGGGCAATTGCATTAGGGCATCCACTTGGTTGTACGGGAGCTAAACTTACGTTATCTCTGATTCATGAAATGAAACGCCGTAACGAACAATTTGGGATTGTGACGATGTGTATTGGTGGCGGTATGGGTGCTGCTGGGGTATTTGAATTAGTATAGAGTGTTCGGAACAAATAGGGGGTATTTGGTCGGAATCATAAAGCAGTGTTAGTCAAAAGGGGAATGACTAGCACTGCAATAGAATAAATAACAACACATTATTTTATAGGAGGAAATTAAAATGTCAGATACAACTAAACAATTAGTAAAGGGTGGCAGCTTTTTAGTTGAAGATATTAGTTCAGATGCTGTATTTACACCAGAGGATTATACAGATGAACAAATTATGATAGGTAAAACAACAGAAGATTTTGTTGTCAATGAGGTTGTACCACAGCTAGATCATATTGAAAACCATGAATTTGATCGTTCGGTTAAGCTATTAAAACAAATGGGTGAGCTTGGACTATTAGGAGCAGATGTTCCTGAGGAGTACGGTGGTCTTGAGTTAGATAAAATTAGTTCAGCACTTATTACAGAAAAGATGTCAAGAGCTGGTGGCTTTTCGGTTACTTTCGGTGCTCATGTTGGAATCGGTTCGTTACCAATTGTATTATTCGGTAGCGAAGAACAAAAGAAGAAGTATTTACCTGACCTAGCGGTAGGTACGAAGATTGCTGCATATGCTTTAACAGAGCCTGGTAGTGGTTCAGATGCATTAGGCGCAAAAACTACTGCTAAACTCAATGCAGAAGGAACACATTATGTGTTAAATGGAGAAAAGCAGTGGATTACAAATGCTGGTTTCGCTGACGTATTCGTCGTATACGCAAAAATCGATGGCGAGCATTTCTCAGCATTTATCGTTGATCGTGATTTAGAGGGTGTTTCTACTGGTCCTGAAGAAAAGAAAATGGGTATTAAATGCTCTTCAACTCGTACACTCATTTTAGAGGATGTGCATGTACCAAAAGAAAATCTTTTAGGTGAAGCTGGAAAAGGGCATGTCATTGCCTTTAACATTTTGAATATTGGTCGTTATAAGCTTGGACTAGGGACAACAGGAGCAGCAAAACGTGGGTTAGACGTATCAATTCAATATGCTAACCAACGTCAACAGTTCAAAACACCAATATCTAAATTCTCTTTAACGCAAGAAAAATTCGGTACGATGGCATCAAAATTATATGCTTCTGAAAGCTCTATCTATAGAACAGTTGGTTTATTTGAAGATCGTATGGGTGCTCTTACACCAGAACAAGTTAAAGACGGCAGAGAAGTAGGGAAAGCAGTTGGCGAATATGCGATTGAATGTTCCCTTGGGAAAGTGATGGGTTCGGAAACACTTGACTACATTGCTGACGAAGCAGTTCAAATTCATGGTGGATACGGCTTCATGGCTGAATATGAAGTAGAAAGAGCATACAGAGATTCTCGTATTAATCGTATTTTCGAAGGAACGAATGAAATCAATCGCTTACTAGTACCAGGCACATTTTTACGTAAAGCAATGAAAGGCGAGCTTCCACTTTTACAAAAAGCACAAGCTTTACAGGAAGAGTTAATGATGATGATGCCTGAAGAGGTTGGTGATGAGCCACTAGAGCAAGAAAAATATTTAGTGAAAAATGCGAAGAAAATAGGCATCATGGTAGCTGGTTTAGCTGCACAAAAGTTTGGTCCAAAGCTTGAAAAAGAACAAGAAATTCTAATGAATATTGCAGATATTGTCAACAACTTATATGCAATGGAATCAGCTGTCTTACGTACAGAAAAAGCAATCAACAAAACTGGGCTAGAGAAAAACAACCAAAAACTTTTATATACACAAATTTATTGCCAAGAAGCATTTAACGAAATCGAAGCACATGCAAAAGAAACACTTGTTGCAACAGAGCAAGGTGATACACTTCGCATGATGTTATCATCACTACGCAAGTTCACTCGTTATACTCCGATTAACGTAATTGCTAAAAAGCGTGAAGCTGCAGCAGTACTAATTGAAGCAGAACGCTATACAGTTTAAAAACATAGAACTGTTTGCCTTTACTTGAAAAAAGCTCCTGAAATATAGGAGCTTTTTTTAAACGGCTATATTTATATACTAAGATACTTACACCTGGCGTCTTCTCTTCTTTTTAGTGTAGCAAGGAAGTGATATACATCGTTTAAATCGTAACTATGGCAACAAAGTTTATGAAAAGTGCTTCCATGAAGGGTATTTTCGTAAGGGTTGTTGCTTTTCGTAATAAGGGTTAAACAGAAGATAGCTAACGTTCGTGGCATCTTTTCTTTTGTAAAAGGCAGGCTAAAAATATATCAAGCGATTTCTTATGTTATAGGTTTGGTGATATTAACAGCAAAGTTTACGAAAAGATTCTACATACATAAAGGTTGTTTCGCATAAATTGTTGCTTTTCTTAATAAGGGCTAAACAGAATATAACTAACGTTAGTAACAGATATACAATCTCTTCATGCAGTTCATAATTTGTAAACAATAGCAACATGTTTTAAGCTAAAAGTCTTAATATGAAGGATTATTTGTGCTGTCCAATATAGCCTAGTTACTTGCGAAATTAAGAATTATTTTCTCAAGAAGAATTGCAGGAATAACAAAATAAAAGACGAATAAAACTGAGAAGGTAATAACAAGTCAATTCTTGATTATGCATTTAATTAAAAATATGATAATATTCATTTGAAGAGGGGAATTTTGACCAAGTTTCTCGTTTGCAAACCCTCTAAAAAAGTCGTTGGGTGGTGAAATTATATGGTATCTTTTTATTGGTATCCTAAATGTGGAACATGTCGTAAAGCAAAAAAATGGTTAGATGAACATCATGTTTCTTATGAAGAATTACATATTGTTGATAATCCCCCTTCGAAAGAAACAATCGAAGATTTATATCATAAAAGTGGATTAGAACTAAAAAAGTTCTTTAATACGAGTGGGAAAAAGTATCGTGAGCTTGGATTAAAGGATAAGGTCAAAACTGCTTCAGAGGCTGAATTATTAGATATTCTAGCAAGTGATGGCATGTTACTCAAACGTCCTATCGTAACGAATGGAAGTGCTGTGACGGTAGGGTTTAATGAAAAGCAATTTGAAGACACTTGGAGGTAGTCATTGGTAATTAGAAGGTACTGTTATAACGGTCATCTTTTAATATATATAAAATGATTATAAATGTTGGAGGGATTGTTGAAATGAATACACCGAAGGAATTGCGTTATTCTGAAGAACATGAGTGGGTACGTATTGAAGGAGATCAAGTCCGCATAGGAATTACTCATTTTGCTCAATCAGAGCTTGGAGATATTGTTTTCGTTGAATTACCAGAACCGGGTGATGAACTAGAAATCAATGAACCATTTGGTAGTGTTGAATCTGTGAAAACAGTATCTGAGTTATATGCTCCGATTAGTGGCAAAGTATTAGAAGTTAATGAAGACTTAAACGATACGCCTGAATTCGTAAACGAATCTCCATATGAAAAAGCTTGGATGGTTGTAGTCAAGCCCGCAGATATGAGTGAAGTTGAAAGCTTAATGTCAGCTGAACAATATGAGGAAATGACAAAGGAAGATTAAGTCATCTTCACCAAAATTAAGTACGATATTGGGAATGCTTTATGAAACAGTGGGGTAATAACTCCACTGTTTTTTCATAGACAATATGGCGATTATCGTATAAATAGACTCTTTTATAAGGCTGTTTTAGTCTTGTTAAGATATGAGCACTTATACATTTAGCATTTGTGGCATCTTTTTGCATTTGCAATTTTTGAGCTATCATCATACTGTCCATTATTAGTAAAAATTGTAACGAAGTTATGTAAAGAGACTGTACAAAAATCTCTTAAACTTTATTTGTGAGATGCATTATATCTTTTTTAGAAGAAAAGAAACTGCATGTAGATTCTTAGTTTGAATAATATAATTACTAATGTGAAATTAGTTATTAAGTTCATGAATTGTTCAACGAGGGTGATGTCGATGGCGATTATTGAGATTAATAAAGTAATTATTGTTGAGGGGAAAACTGATAAAGTACAAGTAGAAAACGTTTTAAATGAACCAATAGAAATCATTTGTACAAATGGGACGCTAAGTGTAACTAAATTAGATGAAATTATTGATTCAACATTTCATCAAGATGTATTTGTTCTTGTTGATGCTGATGAAGCTGGTAACAAGCTCCGTAAGCAATTTAAAAGAGAGTTTCCTGAAGCGCAACATATTTATATTGATAAAGTGTATCGTGAAGTTGCAGCTGCTCCGTTACAACATATTGCAGCAGTTTTATTTCGTGCAAATTTTAAAGTGAAAAGACAATACTTATAAGGGGTTTAAGCATTATGCAGCAATGGACAGACCAAATAAATAAGGTTTTACAAGCTTCAGGTTTAAAAGGAGTTTATTTCTATACGCCACTTTGTGGAACATGTCAACTAGCAGAACGAATGCTTGGTGTAGTAAAAGAAATTGTACCTTTAATAGAGTTTGGTAAAGTGGACGTAAACTATGTTCCTGACCTGGCAGAACGGTACGAAATTCAAAGTGTACCGTGCTTGCTCATATTTAAAAATAATATGGTCATTAAGCGTATCTATGCTTTTCAATCCGTAGACGTATTATATAAGCACTTAAAGGACCTAGATTAACATTTGTTCTCTATTTAAGAAGTATAGTAATAGTGGTGAGAAGGTTATTCTTATTTACAGGCTTTAGAGCCATATCCTTGAGGTCACTTACCCAGAAAATTACACCTCAGGTGGCTCTATCGCTTGTCAGGGAAGATAGAGTCCTTTTATCTAGGTCAGCTTCCATACTCCTCCAGCAATTTCAACAAAAACTAATTCAGTTGTGGAAAATCCGAAGCTCATCAAGGGAGTGAGCGCACAGAAAGAGGTAGCTCGGCATTACTTTTAATTTCTTGAAGGAGTTTGCCTTAAAATATCGAAATTTTTAAAATAATAAAAATATTTTGTTAGCCTTAAGCGTTTACAAGATGTTTAGTGTTACGAGCTGTTTCACGTATCTAGAAGAGCAAAAGTGACCTAAGGTTCAGTTGATATAGGATGTAAAAGCCTTTGACTCTTTTGGCTATCCGGCTAAAGAGCCTATTCAATTTAGATAATTAACACGTTAACTAAATTGAATAATCTCCTTTATTTGGAATGGTTCCGACGCTTCTAGGAGGTTGTCTCAACATTTGCACATTTTCTTATAATCCAAAGGAACGAGGGGAGGGAGATGTTATCGAAAATATATTACTTGTTGTTTGTAATAGGTTGTATGAGTCGGTGAAGCACTCCTATACACATGTAGAGCAACAGGTCATATGTTTATCGTAACTGAATGTATGGAACTTAATATACTTCTTAACGAGTTTAATAATAGGTTCGTTCAAAATTCACACTTAAACCTACTCCTACCTAACCATGCAATCATTGTTAATTTTGAATGTAATAAAGAGAAAGTCCAAGTTGTGTTAACAGCACGGGGAATGGAGTTGAGCAAATGGCAACAAAGTCATGCAGACGTTTCATTAGGTGCTGAACCCCAGCAGTATTACGAATTGTTATCTGGTAAAGAAAAGTTGCAAAAATTGATAAGTCGACAAAGTATTATTTGCCAAGGGAAATTCAGATACATTCTTTTACTAGAATCTTTATTTGCATTAAATATTAAAGGAGAAGGGGAAGAAAAAAATGCATAATGAGAAAGATTATCGTTTAGAAACATTGAGTGTCCATGGAGGATTAGAAGCTGATCCAGTGACTGGTGCAAGAGCAGTACCAATCTATCAATCAAATGCATTCAGATTCAAGGATACGAGCCATGCAGCTAATCTGTTCTCACTCCAAGAAGAAGGATATATATACTCAAGAATACACAACCCTACTGTAACTGTTTTAGAAGAAAGAGTAGCATTGTTAGAAGGTGGAATTGGTGGGTTAGCATTATCAAGTGGAATGGCTGCTATAACGACTGCAATTCTTAATCTAGCAGGAGCAAATGATGAAATTGTTGCTGCATCTACTTTATATGGTGGAACGTATAATCTATTAGCTAATACATTGCCGAAATATGGTATAACTACTCACTTCGTTGACCCTTCCAAACCTGAAAATTTTGCAAAGGCAATTTCTTCGAAAACAAAAGCGATATTTGCTGAAACAATTGGTAATCCAAGCTTACACGTATTGGATATTGAGAAGGTTGCTTCAATAGCTCACGAAGCTGGAATTCCGCTAATCATTGATAATACATTTGCTACTCCTTATCTATGTAGACCGATTGACTTTGGTGCTGACATTGTCATTCATTCTGCTACTAAGTGGCTTTTAGGAAATGGAACGACTTTAGGTGGAATAATCGTTGATGGAGGCAAATTCAATTGGAATTCTGAGAAGTTTCCAGACTTTATTACCCCTGACCCAAGCTATAATAATCTTATATATGCAGAAGCACTTGGAGAAAGTGCATATATCGTCAAAGCTAGGGTGCAATTATTAAGAGATTTAGGTGCCTCATTAAGTCCGTTTAATGCTTATCAATTTAACCTTGGCCTAGAGACATTACATGTACGGATGAAAGAGCATGTTAATAATGCTATGAAAGTCGTTGAATATTTAGCGAAACACCCGGCTGTAGAGTGGGTTTTGTATCCTGATCATAAAGATCATCCTGCAAAAGAACTTGCTAAAAAATATTTACCAAAAGGTAGTGGGTCCATCGTCGTGTTCGGCATAAAAGGAGGGAGAGAAGCAGGTGCTAAAGTAATTAATCATGTGAAACTATGGTCGCATGTAGCAAACGTAGGTGACGCTAAAAGCTTGATTATCCATCCGGCAAGTACAACACATCAACAATTAAGTAGCGAGGGCTTAAAATCTTCAGGTGTAACAGAAGATTTAATAAGGTTGTCAGTTGGAATTGAGAATATTGACGACCTATTAGAAGACTTAGAGCAAGCAATAGAAACTGCGACAGGACTAACTTCAAGCAAATAATATAGGGTGAATCGATTTGTGTTTTGGCTGTAAATTCCATAAAGATATTCATTGACACATATAAATGAGCGTGATAGAATCACAATTGTACTTTTTAAAAGAGATTAATTTTGAAATGTAATTATAAAAATGAATAAAAAAACATTGATATATACTCTTATCAAGAGAGGTGGAGGGATGTGCCCTATGAAGCCCGGCAACCATCAACGGTGAAGTTGAAATGGTGCCAATTCACACGAAGCGTATGCTTCGATAGATGAGAGAAAGGAATATAATTAAGCCTTTCTGCTCACATGTGCGGAAAGGCTTTTTAATTTTGTTGTTAAGCTTTTCTATTAGGTTGATTACGCATTAAATGTTGCTGTTCGTACAAAAATATAAACATATATTCATTTTGTATTCGTAATATCTTATCTTTTACACATGCTGTCTTCATAATGATTGTTGTTGTTCTTCGTATGAAGAAGTTAACAAAGTATACGAAAAGAGCCTTTTATAAAAAACAATGATAATGGATAAAACGATTGTCTAGCTGCTAGAAGAGCTAATATCTCCATACTAACAAAAATATGGAAGATCGTTTAGTTTGCAACATAAAACATACTAAACATATATGAATAATATGATTAAGGAAGTAGGTGAGCCTTTTGATAAAACTATCTGGGGTAAAAAAAGTATATCAATCTCAAGAAGGAGAAGTAGTTGCTGTAGATAATGTCAATTTGAATATTGCTAAGGGTGAAATATTTGGCATTATTGGTTACAGTGGTGCAGGAAAAAGTACACTCATTCGTTTGTTAAACCAGCTTGAAGCAGCAACAGAAGGAACAATTACGATCAATAATTATGAAATGACCTCTATTAAAGGGGATGAGTTACGTAAATCACGACAAGAAATTAGTATGATCTTTCAGCATTTTAATTTGCTTTGGTCAAGAACTGTACGGGAGAATATATCCTTTCCATTAGAAATTGCTGGCATTCGAAAAAAAGAACGATTGAAGAGGGTGGATGAGCTAATCAAGCTAGTAGGGTTGGGGGGAAGAGAAAATGCGTATCCTTCACAACTAAGTGGTGGCCAAAAGCAGCGAGTTGGAATAGCTCGTGCTTTAGCAAATCGCCCGAAGGTATTATTATGTGATGAAGCAACCTCAGCACTTGATCCACAAACAACAGACTCGATTCTTGAGTTGCTTGTGGATATTAATAAAAAGCTAGGTCTCACAATTGTGTTAATTACTCATGAAATGCATGTGATTCGTAAAATATGTCATCGTGTAGCTGTAATGGAAAATGGCAGCATTGTTGAACAAGGTGAAGTTTTATCGGTGTTTCAGCAACCGAAAGCTCCAATAACTAAGAAGTTTGTTAAGCAAATTACAGAACCAGAAGAAGCGACAGAAACAATTGAGCATATTTTAGAAAGCTACCCTGAAGGTAAAGTTATTAAGCTGTTGTTTGTTGGGGATGATGCTGAACAACCTTTAATAGCAGAATTAATCCGCCAGTTTAAAATTGGCATCAATATTATACAAGGAAAGATCTCGCATACACAGCACGGTGCATATGGCACATTGTTTATTCATATGACAGGAACCGATGAAGAGATAAACCGCTCGATCACATATATAAAGGAAAAACATGTGGCAGTGGAGGTGATACAGCATGGTTAGTCAACTATTTGTAAATGTTAATTGGGAAAAAATGTCGGAAGCAACATTTGAAACTTTATATATGACTGTGACATCGGTGATTGCAACATTTGTTTTTGGTGTTATATTAGGGCTCTTACTTTTTTTAACATCGAAGGACAACCTATTGGAACATAAGTTGGTTAATACAATCATCAGCAGTTTTGTAAACATTTTTCGTTCTATACCATTCATTATTTTAATCATTTTATTAATTCCGTTAACAAAATTCATGCTTGGGACAATTAGAGGAGCAAATGCCGCTTTACCTGCTCTCGTAATTGGAGCAGCACCTTTCTACGCAAGAATGGTAGAAATTGCATTGCGAGAGATTGATAAAGGTGTTATTGAGGCGGCACGGTCTATGGGGGCGAAAACAAGAACAATCGTTTTCAAGGTGCTGCTACCTGAAGCACTTCCTGCACTCATATCAGGAATTACAGTGACAGCAATTGCTCTAGTTGGTTATACTGCCATGGCTGGAATTATCGGTGCGGGGGGCCTTGGGAATTTGGCTTATTTAGAAGGTTTTTCTCGCCGTCATACCGATGTTGTTGTTGTAGCAACCATTTTTATTCTTATTATAGTGTTTATCCTCCAATACATTGGAGATTTTATAACATCAAAAATAGACAAAAGATAGGAGAAGATCATCATGAAAAAAATATTTGCAATCGTAAGTACATTACTCGTAGTTTTTGCTTTGGCAGCATGTGGAACGAGTGAAAAAGAAAGTTCATCAGAAAAGAGTCAAACGAATCAAGCTTCAGAAGAGAACAAGCAATTAGTAGTTGGAGCTTCGAATGTACCGCATGCGGAGATTTTAGAACAAGTACAACCGATATTAGCTGACAAGGGAATTGATTTAGTTATAGAAACATATCAAGATTATATTTTGCCGAATGAAGATTTAGATAGTGGTGACCTTGATGCTAACTATTTTCAACATATACCATATTTAGAATCGCAAATGGCTGATGTAGGCTATGATTTCGTGAATGCAGGTGGTATTCATATTGAACCAATCGGAGTATATTCACAAAAATATAGCAGCTTAGATGAATTACCAGAAGGTGCTGTAATTATTATGAGTAACTCAGTGGCTGATCATGGGCGTATTTTAACAATGCTAGAATCACAGGGCTTAATTAAGTTAGCAGATGACGTTGAAAAAGTAGAAGCAACACTTGATGATATTGTAGAAAATCCAAAAAATCTTAAATTTGAAGCTGAAATCGACGCTGCTTTATTACCTGAGTTTTATAATAATGACGAAGGTGATGCTATTTTAATCAATACAAACTATGCGATTGATGCTGGATTAAATCCGTTAGATGATGCTATTGCAATTGAAGGCGCTGATTCTCCTTATGTAAATATTATTGCTGTGCGTAGTGGTGATGAAAAAAATAAGGAAATTGTCGAATTAGTTAACGCTTTGCGCTCAGAAGAAATCCAAAATTATATTATTGAAGAATTTGAAGGAGCAGTTGTCCCTGTTTCAGAATAAGAAATAAGAAGAAAAACCAGTGATTTCACTGGTTTTTTCTTCTTATTATCGTATAATGAGTTTGATGTGTATTTTGGATGTTTTTTGTTTTTTATGCAAACAATATATGTCGAAGACAATCTTTACTTATCTACATATAATGAAAGAAAATACTTTTTAAACTTTTTTATTTAAAAAGTATAGCTATGGTGTTAAATGGTTGCTAATACTTTTCATTTGTTATAAGATTGTAATGAGAATAAAATGAGAATGAAAGTATTTTAACAAATAGTATAGAAGATAAATTGGAGGTATAGTAATGGCAGCATCAACATTAACAATTAGAGATCTTCATGTTTCTATTGACGGTAAAGAAATTCTAAAAGGGGTAGACCTTGACATAAAAGGTGGAGAAATTCACGCGATTATGGGACCTAATGGTACAGGTAAATCAACCTTATCTGCAGCAATCATGGGTCATCCAAAATATGAAGTAACGCAAGGTAGCATAACACTGGACGGTGAAGATGTGCTGGAAATGGAAGTAGATGAGCGTGCGCGTGCTGGTCTATTCCTTGCTATGCAATATCCAAGTGAAATTAGTGGTGTAACAAACGCTGATTTTTTACGTTCATCTATTAATTCTCGTCGTGAAGAAGGCGATGAAATCTCATTAATGAAGTTTATTCGTAAAATGGATAAGCAAATGGACTTCTTAGAAATGGACCCAGATATGGCACAACGTTACTTAAATGAAGGTTTCTCAGGCGGTGAGAAAAAACGAAATGAAATTTTGCAATTAATGATGCTTGAGCCAAAGATTGCAATTTTAGATGAAATTGACTCAGGTTTAGATATCGATGCGTTAAAAGTGGTTTCCAAAGGTATTAATGAGTTGAGAAGTTCTGAGTTCGGTTGTTTAATTATTACTCACTATCAACGTCTATTAAACTATATTACTCCAGACAAAGTACATGTAATGATGCAAGGCCGTGTTGTTAAATCAGGTGGTCCTGAGCTAGCTCAACGTCTTGAAGCAGAAGGCTATGACTGGATTAAAAATGAGCTTGGAATTGAAGATGAAACAGTAGGCCAAGAAGCGTAAGCGTTAGGAGGATGGACATGTCAACAATTGATACGAAACATTCATTCGATCAGGATTATGTTAGAGGTTTGTCAAAAGATCTAGGTGAACCTGAATGGTTACTAGATCTCCGCCTACAAGCTCTTGCGAAATATGAAGAGTTACCTCTACCGAAACCTGATAAAACTAAAATAGATAAATGGAATTTTACTAATTTTAAGAACCACCTAGTAAATAGCGAAAAATATACATCGTTAGACGAACTTTCAAGTGAGGTAAAGGCACTCATTGAAAGTGAAAAAGATGATAAAAGCCTTTATATTCAACGTAATAATACAGCTGCATTTTTAACGCTACCACAAGATTTAACAGCAAAGGGTGTTATATTAGCTGATATCCATACTGCAGCACGTGAGCATAGTGATCTATTGCAGAAGTATTTTATGAACGATGGGGTAAAGATTGATGAGCATCGACTAACAGCATTACATGGAGCTTTAATGAACGGAGGAGTATTCGTTTACGTTCCAAAAAATGTAGAAGTTGATACACCAATACAGGCTGTATATGTTCACGATGATGCAGACGCTACATTAATGAACCATGTGATTATTGTTGCTGATGATAATAGCTCAGTCACTTATGTAGAAAACTATATTTCAACTACGGAGGTTAATGACGGAGTTGTAAATATTATTACGGAAGTGTTTGCTAACACAAATGCCAAAGTAACTTACGGTGCTGTTGATACTCTTGCACAAGGTGTTACGACTTACGTAAATCGCCGTGGAGTAGCTGGTCGAGATGCGAAAATTGAGTGGGCATTAGGACTTATGAACGACGGAGATACGGTATCGGAAAATATTACCCATCTTATTGGTGATGGATCTTACGGGGATACTAAAACTGTGGTTGTTGGCCGCGGTGAGCAGACTCAAAATTTCACAACGAGTGTTGTGCACCATGGGAAGCATTCTGAAGGCTATATTTTAAAGCATGGTGTTATGAAAGAGGCAGCTTCCTCTATCTTTAATGGTATTGGAAAGATTGAACATGGGGCTTCAAAATCTAATGCAGAACAAGAATCACGCGTTCTTATGCTTAGTGAAAAAGCACGCGGAGATGCAAACCCGATTCTATTAATTGATGAAGATGATGTAACAGCTGGACACGCTGCATCTGTTGGTCGAGTTGATCCAATTCAACTATATTATTTAATGAGTCGTGGGTTGCCGAAGGAAGAAGCGGAACGTCTTGTTATTCATGGCTTTTTAGCACCTGTTGTTAACGAGCTTCCAATTGATTCGGTTAAAGCACAGTTAGTTGAGGTAATCGAAAGGAAAGTAAAATAATGAATATCCAAGATATTCGTGATATGTTCCCAATTCTAAACCAAGAGGTTAATGGAAACAGCTTAGTTTATCTGGACAGCGCTGCGACTTCACAGAAACCAACATCTGTTATTGAAGCACTTGATCAATATTATCGCCAGTACAATTCTAACGTGCACCGTGGTGTTCATACTTTAGGTACAAAGGCTACAGATGGCTATGAAGGCGCGCGGGAAAAGGTTCGAAAATTTATTAATGCAAAAAGCACTGAGGAAGTGATCTTTACACGTGGTACAACTACTGCACTTAATACAGTTGCAGCTAGTTATGGGCGTGCCAACCTTGCAGAAGGTGATGAAATTGTCATTACCTACATGGAGCACCATAGTAATATTATTCCTTGGCAACAGCTTGCAAAAGCAACTGGAGCGACTTTGAAATACTTACCGTTACAGGAAGACGGCACAATCTCCTTAGAGGATGTAGAAAATACAATAACAGATAACACGAAGATTGTATCGATGGTATACGTTTCCAACGTGTTAGGTACAATAAACCCTATTAAAGAAATTACGAAAATTGCTCATAAGCACGGTGCTGTTATGGTTGTTGACGGAGCCCAAAGTACTCCGCATATGAAAGTAGATGTCCAAGACTTAGACTGTGACTTCTACGCCTTTTCTGCTCATAAAATGTGTGGACCGACAGGAGTAGGTGTATTATACGGAAAAAAACATATACTTGAACATATGGAACCAGTTGAGTTCGGTGGAGAAATGATTGATTTCGTTGACTTATATGAATCGACTTGGAAAGAGCTTCCTTGGAAGTTTGAAGGTGGAACACCGATTATTGCAGGTGCAATTGGTTTTGGAGCAGCGATCGATTTTCTTGAAGAAATTGGACTAGATAAGATTGAAGCACATGAACATACATTAGCTCAATATGCTTTACACAGACTATCGGAGGTCGATGGATGTACTATATATGGACCAAGCAAACGAGCTGGATTAGTTACGTTTAATGTTGATGATGTACATCCCCATGATGTAGCAACGGTATTAGATGCTGATGGAATTGCAGTAAGGGCTGGACACCATTGTGCTCAGCCATTAATGAAATGGTTGAATGTTTCGGCTACTGCACGTGCTAGCTTCTATATATATAATAATGAAGAGGATGTAGATCGTTTTGTTTCTTCATTAATTAAAACAAAGGAGTACTTTAGCAATGTCTTTTAATGCCAATCTTGACCAGCTATACCGTCAAGTGATTATGGATCATTACAAAAAACCACGTAATCGAGGTGCTATTGAAGAAGATAGCGTAACGGTGGATATGAATAATCCAACATGTGGTGACCGGATCCATTTAACGATGAAAGTAGAAGATGGAAAAGTTGTTGATGCAAAATTTGAAGGGGATGGCTGTTCAATTTCAATGTCGTCTGCGTCAATGATGACGCAAGCGATAAAAGGGCAGCCAATTTCAAAAGCTATGGAACTTTCAAAAATCTTCTCAGATATGATGCAGGGCAAAGATTATGACGAAGATATCGATTTAGGTGATATTGAAGCTTTACAAGGAGTTTCAAAATTTCCAGCGAGAATAAAATGTGCAACACTTGCATGGAAGGCTATGGAGAAAGGTTTACAAGGGAAAGAGTAACTGTGAGGACGTGAAAATGTCCAACTTTCTCATCTGATGAACATTTAGTTAAAGGAGGCTGCGATCAATGGCAAAAAAAATGCCTGAAATAGGTGATTATAAATATGGTTTTGCGGATAAAGATGTGTCGATTTTCCGTTCAAAACGAGGTTTAACAAAAGAGATTGTTGAAGAAATTTCTCGCATGAAGGAAGAACCACAATGGATGCTCGACTTTCGTTTGAAGTCGCTAGAGCATTTTTATAATCAAGCGATGCCACAATGGGGTGGAGATTTAGCGAGCTTGAATTTTGATGACATTACTTATTATGTGAAGCCGTCTGAAAAATCTGAGAAATCTTGGGATGAAGTTCCTGACGAAATTAAAACTACTTTTGATAAACTAGGTATTCCTGAAGCAGAACAAAAATATTTAGCTGGAGTATCTGCGCAGTATGAATCTGAAGTCGTTTATCATAATATGAAGGAAGACCTTGAAGAACTTGGAATTGTTTTCAAAGATACTGATTCTGCTCTAAAAGAAAATGAAGATATCTTCAAAGAGCATTGGGGAAAAGTCATTCCACCAACTGATAATAAATTCGCTGCATTAAACTCTGCAGTATGGTCAGGCGGATCGTTTATTTATGTTCCACCTGGAGTTAAGGTAGATACACCATTACAAGCATATTTCAGAATCAATTCTGAAAATATGGGACAGTTTGAACGTACACTTATCATTGTTGATGAAGGTGCACACGTTCATTATGTAGAAGGTTGTACGGCACCAGTTTATACAACAAATTCATTGCACAGTGCTGTCGTAGAAATTATTATAAAGAAAGATGCGTATTGTCGTTATACGACGATTCAGAACTGGGCAAATAATGTCTTTAATCTCGTAACAAAGCGTGCGGTATGTGAAGAAAATGCTACGATGGAATGGATTGATGGTAACATCGGTTCGAAGCTAACAATGAAATACCCAGCAGTTATTTTGAAAGGTGCAGGCGCAAGAGGGATGACATTATCGATTGCTATCGCTGGTAAAGGACAGCATCAAGATGCTGGAGCGAAAATGATTCACCTTGCACCTAACACATCGTCAACGATTGTATCTAAATCGATCTCAAAGCAAGGTGGAAAAGTAACTTATCGTGGAATTGTCCATTTTGGTCGTAAAGCAGAAGGATCAAGATCTAACATCGAATGTGATACGTTAATTATGGATAATAAATCTACTTCAGATACAATTCCATATAACGAGATTTTAAATGATAATATATCGTTAGAGCACGAAGCGAAGGTTTCAAAAGTGTCTGAAGAACAGTTATTCTATTTGATGAGTCGTGGTATTTCTGAGCAAGAAGCAACAGAAATGATCGTAATGGGCTTTATCGAACCATTTACTAAAGAACTCCCAATGGAATACGCTGTTGAAATGAACCGACTGATCAAATTTGAAATGGAAGGTTCAATCGGATAATTTTATAATCGTTAAAGAACTCACATTTATTTTGTGGGTTCTTTTCTTAATATGTGTTGTACATCGTTACATTTAGGAGGTTATTATGATTTACATCGGTCTTACAGGCTGGGGTGATCACGATAGTTTATATCCAAACAAAGCTTCCTCACGTGATAAGCTACATCATTATAGTGCTCATTTTCCAATCGTAGAGTTAGATGCGTCCTTTTATGCTATTCAACCACTACATAATATGGAGAAGTGGGCAAGTGAAACACCGAATTCCTTTCAATTTATTGTTAAAGCATATCAAGGGATGACCAGGCATTTACGAGGGAAAGTACCATTTAATAATATAGAAGAGATGTTTAATGACTTTAAAGAATCATTGATACCTTTAATAGAAAGAAAAAAACTTGCTATGGTACTATTTCAATTTCCGCCTTGGTTTGATTGTAAAAAGGAGCATGTTGAATATTTACGTTATTGTCGTGAAAGGATGCAGGAGATTCCGTATGCCCTTGAATTTAGGCATCAATCATGGTTTGTTGATCATTACCGACATAAAACGATCCAGTTTATGATTCAAGAAGGTTGGATACATAGTATATGTGACGAACCCCAAGCAGGAGAAGGTTCAATTCCAACGATCCTTAATACAACAAATGAGCAAAAAACACTCGTCCGTTTTCATGGCCGTAATGTCCATGGATGGAATAAACCTAGTTCTAGTAACTGGCGAGAAATTAGATATTTATACCGATATAATGATGTAGAGCTGAAGCAGTGGATAAAAAACCTTCATCAACTGAAGCAGAATTCTGAAAATATATATGTATTGTTTAATAATAATTCTGGTGGAGACGCAGCTGACAACGCCAAGCAGTTAATCTCAATGTTAGAGATACAATATAATGGTTTAGCATCAAAACAGCTGGGTTTATTTTAGAAGCTGAGTTCAACAACCATATATACAGATAACGTAGCTTTCAGAATGGTGAAATAGACTAGCACCATGAAAATTACCCATGAAGGTCATTTTTACTTTCATGGGTAATGTTCTCTATCCCAATTCATTCATCAATTTTCTCGAATAAGGCATACTCATCGTTATTGATTTTTGCAATCATAAGAGTGGGGTCTTCCATGACAGAATAAATGACTGTTCCTTCTTTTAGATGATTAGAAACCAAGTGATTAACAGGGTGGTACTCTTCCTCGATTTGTTTCTCAATTGCACCTACTTTTTCATTAATTGTATACGAGACTGTTGCTGATGGTTCGGCAAGTAAAAAGCCATCTCCATCTAACGAAAACATAGATCCATAACCACATAGGTCATAAGAAGCAGCTTGGCTACATCCACTCACGGTAAACAATATGCCGAACAGTACCAATATCCCCTTCTTCATTCATATTCCTCCTCTTATATCAGTCGTTATGCTTCTATTCATATTCATGCTTGTACCGTTTCATTCACAAAATAATATTTACAATTGCTAAATGTAGGGATCTTTTTTAAAAAATAAGTTCAATGCTGCAAAAATAAGAGTGAATAAAAAAAGATGCCACGACTTGTGATTGTGTACATGTTTTATTACTTAGTACGACAAACAACAATAGAAGCGCAAGGAGCTTATAAAGCTCTTTTCGAAAACTAAGTTGTGCAATCATCACAAAATTTACAGCTACAAGAGGTTTCGTGAGAATATCTACGTTATACAAAAAGAAAAGATGCCACGACATATATTTAAGTACGTGTATGTATGCTACTCAGTACGATAAACAACATATAGAAGCGAAAACAACTTTGCGTAAGGCTCTTTTCGAAAACTAAGTAGTGAAACATTACCAAATCACAGCTACAAGAGGTTTTGTGAGAATATCTACGCTGTATAAAAAGAAAAGATGCCACGACATATATTTAAATACGTGTTTAATTACCTAGTACGATAAACAGCATATAGAAGCGAAAACAACTTTGCGTAAGGCTCTTTTCGAAAACTAAGCAGTGCAAACATTACCAAATCACAGCTACAAGAGGTTTTGTGAGAATATCTACGCTGTATAAAAAGAAAAGA
>NZ_JAXBME010000008.1 GCF_033963835.1 Cytobacillus sp. IB215665 | reverse complement strand
TTCGAAAACTAAGCAGTGCAATCATTACCAAATCACAGCTACAAGAGGTTTTGTGAGAATATCCACGTTGTATAAAAAGAAAAGATGCCACGACATATATTTAAATGCGTGTTTAATTACTTAGTACGATAAACAGGATATAGAAGCGAAAACAACTTTCCGTAAAGGAAAAGAAACGAAAACAGATTATCGACTTGTTTATTTTGTTTAGAGAAAGTCTGAGCCTTTTTCTTGAGAGGTAGGCATTAGCGTAAACATGATTAACAGAAATATCATACCATGTAGCATAATACAAGATATTAGGAGTGATATTTCAGTATGGTTAAACATATAAGCACTTCCAGCTGCTGTGGTAAGACCGCGAAAGGTGATTGTAATATTAGTATCGAGGATTGTTGTTTATGTGAAATAAACGGTTGTATCGTTCAAGATTGTATAGATCCAAATACAATGATGCCAGTAGTAGATCAATACGAGTGTTCAACGTGCGCAGGAGATTGGTGTATTAATATTCAAAATGACTCGATTTACTGTGATCCAACAATACCAGCTTCAAATACTAACCAAATAGAAAACTGTACAATTATCGCAAGATTATTATCACCTACAGGTGATGTTGTAAAAGAAATTAGAGTATTCCCAGGGCAAAAAAAGTCGATTGTAGCAAAGAATGTGTGTGCGCTTGAAATACAGGGTGAACAGGCTAGCTTTGTGAATTCATGTGTTGATGGTGCTCCTAACGATGTGTGTGTGGATATAATACCAAATACTATACAACCTACATGTAACCAAGTAAGAGGTTCATATGAAGGCACAGTAAGAATGCTTGCTAATCCTCCAGCATGTAACTGTTAACTGTTATTTCGTGGTGGCTAGTTCAGTTTTAAAGAGGTTAATGACGTTCTAATAGTGTATAAAGACTTAATTTTGGTTTCTAACAAGGTTATGCTCATTAAAAAAAACATTTATACCGTTGGTTTTTCCTTTTCATGGAGTGATATAAGGGGGAGAGGGGGAGTTTTCGCAATGATAACAATGACACCAATCATAATTGAAAATCAACAATTTACTGCCATTACTGTAAAGCTTCCTAAGACGAATTTCATGGCAGTAACGAATGATAAAGGGTATATAATGTGTGGTGCGCTTGATGTAGCCTTGCTTAATGAAAAGCTAAAAGAAAGAGGAATCATAGCTGGGAGAGCAGTCGGGGTAAGGACAATTGAACAATTACTAGAAGCGCCTTTAGAATCGGTAACACTCGGTGCAGAAAAGTTAGGCATTATAAGTGGCATGAAAGGAAAAGAAGCGCTTTTGAAGATGGAATAGTCTGGTAAACTATATGTTTGCAGACTATTTTTTAAGTAAATTTTGTTTAATGATTCAGTTTTTGGGAGGAGGGGACTATGTAAACGTTTAAAATAGTGTATACTTTTACATAGGATCTTGAGTATCCATCACTATAATTGTGAGGAGTATTTTATGAGACTAGTATCAGTAGATTCATTACAACAAGGCACGAAATTAGCTAAGCCTATATACAATGATTTTGGACAAACATTGATTAATAATGATATTGAGTTAACTAACCGAATGATACAACGTTTAAAACAGTTAGGTATAACTTTTGTATACATAAATGATAACCGAACAAATGATATAAACCCAAAACAAGCAATTTCTATCGATTTACGGAAGAAAGCCATAAAAGAAATTGAACATACGTTTTTAGAGGTTAAAAATTCCAAACAATTTTTGAAATCATCAGCATTTAATGAAGCTTCACAACGTTTCAAAAAAATAGTTGATCAATTACTTCAAGAATTAAAGTCAAATAAAGATTTATTCACACTTTTAGCAGACATTTTTTCGTATGAACACTATATTTTTACCCACTCGTTAAATGTAACCATGTATTCGCTAGCGATCGGTCTAGAATTGAATTTAACAAATAAAGAATTAGAGACAATTGGTATTGGTGCATTACTTCATGATATTGGGAAATTGATGGTACCTAAGAATATATTACTTAAGCCAGGTAAATTAACAGATGAAGAGTTTGAAGAAGTGAAGAAGCATACGGAATATGGATTTGAAGCACTTCGCAAGATTGATACAATACCTTTGGTAGCAGCTCACTGCGCATATCAACATCATGAAAGGCTAGATGGATCTGGATATCCAAGGGGCATAAAAGGAAGTGAAATTCACTATCTTGCACGACTCATCGCTGTTGCTGATGTATTTGATGCAGTAGCATCTAATCGTGTATATCGAAAGGCTATGCTTCCCCATGAAGGACTGGAGATTTTATACTCTGGATCTGGAACTCAATTTGAAAAAAATATTGTAGAAGCTTTCCGCAAAGCTGTAGCGATTTACCCAGATGGCTTAGGTGTTGTTTTAAGTGATGGTCGAAAAGGTATTGTGGCAAAACAAAACCCAAATAGTAGTGATCGTCCAATTATTCGTATATTAGAAGAAAAAGGGCAAACTCTCACTTATCCGTATGATGTTAATTTAAGTAAAGAGTTGCACATTGTTATTGTTGATTGTGAAACGCGAACATTTACAAGTAATCAGGAGAAATTAATACCAAAATTCTAGCGTTAAATCCCCCTTGTCTGCATACATATAGCTTGTAAGGGGGGATCTTGTTTTGTCACTATACAACCGCCGTTTTCGAAAAAAAGGGCCGCTACCCTTTCGGTATGTTTTTTTATTAACATTTGTCTTTTTTATCTTTTCTACTGCTACTGGTTTATGGATTATTAATAAGGGAATTACACCAACGTTGATGGATGTGGCTGAGAAAGAATCAGAGAGAATTGCTACATTAGTCATAAATAATGCAGTAAATAAGCAGATCAAAGAGGGAATGGAGACAGAAGGACTAACTAATAATGTAACTACAGATGAGGATGGCTATATTTATATTACTAACATTGATACTGGAGTTATTAATAGTATATCAGCACAAATAACAAATAGGGTTCAACAAAACCTTGCGAAAGTTCGAAAAGGCAACGTAAATGAACTAGAGGTACCGGATGTAGATATCGAAACAGAAGGTGATGAAGAGGGAAATGGTGTTATCTTCAATATACCATTAGGTCAAGCAACTAATAATGCCTTGTTAGGTAATTTAGGACCGTCCATACCAGTTCTTTTTTATATGGTTGGTAGTGTGAAACCGAATGTAATATATGAAATGGAGCCCTGGGGAATTAACAATGTATTACTAATTGTGAAAGTAGAATTAGAGGTAAATGTGCAGGTGGTCATTCCGTTTGCTACTGAAACAGTTCCAGTAACGACGGATGTCATCTTAGTAAGTAAAGTCTTTCAAGGTAAAGTACCAGATTTTTATAATGGCGGTGGCGATACTACACCTTCTATTGAAATTCCTATGAATTAAGCTTGTTTTAACTACATTTTATTGATATAATAATTTCAAACTGAATAATTAACCTTATCTGATCGATGAGGTAGAGGACGCAAAAAGTATGATTAGGCTATGTAAGGATGACAACGATGATCATAGCTGAAAGGATTTTTTGCCGAAGTGAAAATAATTTGTCGAAAATATTTTTGCTGGGGTTACCTTGAATAAGGGTAACACTGTCATTATGGAAAGCATCGTTGCATATTTCATAATGGAGGGCTACTGATCGTGATGGAGGATAACATAACATTACAAAGAGTAATGATAGGTTATTTTCTATCATTACTCTTTTTGTGCTTGTTTCATTTTATTTAAATTAGTAGCCCTCCAAAAAAATTTTTTAGGAGGTTATTTAAATGAGTGGAACAATTTATTCGCTAATTCCACCACTGTTGGCAATACTTATGGTTATTGTCACGAGGAGAGTTCTTCTATCACTAGGGGTAGGGATTGTGTCTGCTGCTCTACTTCTTCATGAATTCTCTATTACCGAAGCTGGTAAGTCAATGTGGGGTAGTTTCTCAGCAATTTTTGTATCAGAGGGAGCAAACGGAGCAGGCGCAGCTCTTAATACTTGGAATGTGTATATTATTTTCTTTTTACTATTATTAGGATTAATTACTGCATTTATTTCTATTTCAGGTGGTAGTAGAGCTTTCGGAGAGTGGGCATTAAAACGTGTAAAAACTAGAGTTGGGGCACATCTAGTTACTGCATTTTTAGGGATTATTATTTTTATTGATGATTATTTTAACAGCTTGGCAGTAGGGCAAGTGAGCAGACCCCTTACAGATCGTCATCGCATCTCTCGAGCAAAGCTAGCTTATTTGATCGATTCGACCTCAGCGCCGATATGTGTAGTATCACCTGTATCAAGTTGGGGAGCATACATTATCGGTATAATTGGTACAATCCTAGCGGCACATAGTGTTGCAGATATAACACCGTTTGCTGCATTTGTACAAATGATTCCGATGAATTTTTACGTAATCGCAGCGATAGCAATGGTGTTTATAGTTAGTATTTATAATGTTAATTTAGGTGTTATGAAAACTCATGAGCAAAGAGCTATTGATTCTGGGAATGTTGTTGACCCTGACAAAAAAGAAGTACCTGGTGAATTGAAAGAAAATTTACCTGTGAGTGACAAAGGTTCAGTTTGGGATTTAGTACTCCCTATTTTAGCTTTAATTGTAGGTGTAGTCGTAGCGATGATTTGGACAGGTTGGGCAAATGTTGCTGAGGGAACTGCTGTTACTGCACTAGCTATATTTGAAAATACAGATGTAACTGGTGCATTGTTATACGGTGGTTTATTCGGTCTGTTAGTTACTTTAATTATGTTTATTAGACAGGCTACGATTTCTCAGAAAATATCTTTTGAATTAATTCCGAAAGGTATTGTTGAAGGGATTAAATCAATGCTTCCTGCAATTTGGATCTTATTATTAGCATGGATGATTGTTGATCTAATTGGCCAGTTAGAGACAGGTGTATATTTAGCGGGACTTGTGGAAAGTTCGAACTTAAATATTGGTATGATACCAGTTATTATGTTTCTACTTGCTGGTATTATGGCGTTTTCTACTGGTACATCATGGGGAACGTTCGGTTTAATGCTTCCAATTGCTGGACAAATTGCGGCTACTGTAGATATAACAATATTACTTCCAGCTATGTCTGCTGTCTTAGCTGGCTCAGTATTCGGAGACCATTGTTCACCGATTTCAGATACGACGATTTTATCTTCAACAGGAGCTGGAAGTCATCATATTGACCATGTTTTAACGCAGCTTCCATATGCTATCATTGCAGCAGTAGTAGCTTCGATAGGATATTTAGTATTAGGATTTACGAATAGTACATTAATAGGGTTAGCTGTTGTACTCTTAATGTTAGTTGGTATATTTATTTTTGCCAAGCAGAAACGAAGTAGTAGTTCTCAGGCTGTAAATGCCGCATACAATAATAAATAGAATTGCAAGTGAGCCAAAAGGATCAGCTTAAGCACTCATTGAAAGTATAAGGGTTAGGTACTCTAATATATTATACAAAATAATGAGTTTTAAGAGCTGATCCTTTCTTTTTACAACGAAATTTTCCTTAAAAAGCTTATGAATAATAGTATTTGAGCATACTCTACCAATGGTTTGTTTTTATCCATTATTTTGAAATATCTTTTTTGTAAAAAAACAAATAATGTTTTGACAAATGTCATTAGAACTAGCTATACTATGAATAGATTATATTAAATAATCAGAATATATAAAACTTTCCGTTTAAATTTAGTGGAGTTGAAATCATTCTTTTTTACTAGATACGGAGAGGTAAAATATTAAAAGGAGGTAATGCAAATATGGATAATCGTCCACAGTGGGGAACGCGTGCTGGATTTATATTAGCTGCAGTAGGTTCAGCTATCGGTCTAGGTAATATTTGGCGTTTCCCAGCAACAGCTTATGAAAATGGGGGAGGAGCATTCTTTTTACCGTACTTATTCGCATTAATAACTGCCGGTATTCCACTTCTTGTTATGGAATTTACAATCGGCCATAAATATCGTGGCTCAGCCCCTCTATCATATGCAAAAGTAAGTAAAGGCTCAGAATGGCTTGGTTGGTGGCAGGTTGCAATAGCCTTTGTCATTTCAACGTATTATTCAGTTATCATTGCCTGGGCAATGAGCTATACTAAATTTGCATTTGATCTAGGTTGGGGTAGCGACACAGAAGGATTTTTATATGCTGATTATTTGAAACTCGCTGAAACTCCAGGAGACTTCGGAAGTATTGTTCCAGGTGTATTCATTCCACTAATTATTGTGTGGGTTGTTACACTAGGAGTATTATTCGCTGGAGTTAAAAAAGGAATTGAGTTTGCAAACAAGATTTTTATACCGACACTTGTTGTATTATTCTTAATTATTGTAGTTCGTGCTATAACATTAGATGGTGCTATTGATGGTTTAAATGCTTTCTTTAAACCTGATTGGAGTGTCATTTCAGACGGTAAAGTATGGGTAGCAGCGTACGGACAAATCTTCTTTAGTTTGTCAATTGCTTTTGCAATCATGGTTACTTATTCAAGTTATCTTCCAAAGAAATCTGATATTACAAACAATGCATTTATTACTGGATTTAGTAACTCCTCTTTTGAGTTATTAGCTGGTATCGGTGTATTCAGTGCTCTAGGTTTCATGGCAGCTTCACAAGGTTCTTCAGTCAGTGATGTTGTAGCAGGTGGAGTTGGTTTAGCATTCGTAGTTTTCCCTGCAATTATTAATGAATTTCCAGCACTTAACGCGCTATTTGGAGTGTTGTTCTTCGGTTCATTAGTCTTAGCTGGATTATCATCCTTAATTTCTATCGTGGAAACGTATGTTGCTGGTGTTCAAGATAAGTTCAAAGTATCACGTCCAGTAGCTGTATTAATTGGTGGAGGATTATCAGCTATCATTTCAATTATTTTTGCAACACAAGGTGGCTTATACTTCCTAGATTCAGCTGATTATTTCATAAACAACTTTGGTGTTGCTTTAGCTGGATTATTTGAAGTAATAGCTGTTGCTTGGCTTGCAAGAGAGTTAAAGAATTTACAAAGTCATGCCAATTCAGTATCAGATATTCGTCTAGGGGTTTGGTGGAGACTTTCACTTGGTGTAATTACACCAGTGGTATTAGGTTATATGATGTTTGATAACCTACGTACTAATCTTACTACTGAATATGGAGGCTACCCAAGAGAGTTTCTATTCAATTGGGGATGGACAGTCGCTATAGGTGCGATACTTATCGGTGTTCTCTTAACATTGAAAAAATTTGATAGTCAAACATTAAGTATGAAAAAAGATAAGGAGGTATCTGGGTAATGGATGGTAGTGCAATCGTAATGATGGTCCTAGGTATTCTTATCATTTGGGGTGGTTTAGCAGCAAGTGTAACAAATGCTGTTATAAAAGCGAAGAAAAAATAACTAAGAAAAAGCATCGACAAACTGTCGATGCTTTTTTAGTAGGTTCGCAAACTTATTGCACCTATGCCATCAGCTTACGAAGATAAACGTGGTGCTCACTCTTTTTGTCTAGCTCTGCATCTTAGTTTTGAGTTAGAAGACAAAACACATATCTAGTTGATAGGCCTCCTACTCTTCTCGTAGCAATCTGCTAAGTTTTTCTTACTTATTTCGTTCTTGTCGTTCCCATGCTTTTAAATGTGGATATGGATCAAATGACCATTCGATATTTCCATTGTCTTTATACATTCCATAATGCAAATGGGGTGGGAATTTCCCAGCAGTTCCTGGTGGTCCATAACCTGTGCTACCGACAGAGCCGATGACCTGACCAGGCTCTACAACTTGGCCAACCTTAATATTATCTGCAAAACCATTTAAATGTGCGTAATAATGATACGTATTAGAAATGTCACGAATTCCTATTCTCCAGCCACCGAGCCTATTCCACCCCTTGATTTCAACAACCCCATAACATGTAGAGCGTACGGGTGTTCCATAATTTGCAAAAATATCAGTTCCTTCGTGGCTTCGCCTTCCTCCCCAACTCCTAGCGTATCCCCAAGTACTTCTATAACTGTAATTACTATTTAAAGATACTGGAAATGCGTGTTGAGTAAGATCTAGTTTTCCATATGTTTGATACAATTTGGCATGACTTAATATTACATCGACTGATATATCACGTTTATAATAATCCCACAATGCTATTTTGATACTTTCATGATCTGTTCCACTAGCTAAAAAGTGTTGAGTAAAGGTATATAGAACATCTTCCCCGTTTTGCTGATCAGCTAATCCGTCACCATCTCCGTCCATTCCTATGCCGCCAAATAATTGAATGGAATAAATATCTTGATCAGTTTTGTTTGGATTTAATGGACCTGCCCACATATCTGAATTGATATAAATACCTATTATCCCTTCGTCATCAGGTATGTCCCGCCTAATTCGTCGTACATTACGTTCATATTGATCAACAGCAGCCAAATAATACCACGGGATTTGTGTGACTGCTTGGAACTTTTTGTAAAGTCCCATTCGTTCACTGTAAGTTTGTTGTACATTTTTTTCCTCAGCATGAACGACATATGTTTCAGTAAAAAGGATTGCAAAAATGATTAATAATACCATATAAATACGTTGCACGAAATTCATTTCTCCCTTCTATTAAAGGTGTTGAAAAGTGAGGAAAAAAATTTGAGTTTGTTTGCTTTATCACTCATATCCATTACCGCACATACTTGAGCGCTTTAAGCTAAGCGTCCTCATGTTAATTCTGTTCGTGAAGCCCTTTTGATCCCATCTCTTAGCTACTTAATGTTAGTTTGTAGCTAAGTAGTATTTTAATAATAAAAATCGAGTAGAAATTCTTGGTAATTCTTTTTTCTTGTTCGTTTCTTGAGAAATGTGGTAAAGTGACAGAAGAAATAACATTGGATGAGGCTTTTTTGTTTACACTTTGTTGCTCATTTGTAAACTACAGCTAGTTGAAATTTAATAAATTGTCATGAACTAGTGGGATATGCATCTTTGTGCTACAAGAAATAATCAATGCATAAAGCTTGAAATTTGGATACACACATTGTTTGGATATATAATTAAGAAGATAGCTATAAATTGGAGTTGATAAAATTGGCTAACAAACAAGAATATAAACGTAAACCTGAATGGCTTAAAATAAAATTAAATACGAACGAAAATTATACAGGCCTTAAAAAAATGATGCGAGAAAAGAAGCTACATACTGTATGTGAGGAAGCGAAGTGCCCAAATATACACGAATGTTGGGCTGAGCGAAGAACGGCGACATTTATGATTTTAGGAGATATATGTACGAGAGCGTGTCGTTTTTGTGCAGTAAAAACAGGCTTACCTACAGAGCTTGACTGGCAAGAGCCTGAACGTGTAGCTGATTCTGTCCAGTTAATGAATTTAAAGCATGTGGTCGTTACAGCTGTTGCACGTGATGATTTAAAAGATGGTGGAAGTGAAGTGTTTGCAGAAACTGTTCGGGCTATTAGAAGGAAAAGCCCACTTACATCTATAGAGGTGCTCCCTTCAGATATGGGAGGAAAATATGATAATTTGAAAACATTAATGGATGCACGTCCCGATATATTAAATCATAACATTGAAACAGTTAAGCGATTATCTGATCGAGTAAGGGCTAGAGCAAAATATGAGCGTTCTTTAGAATTTTTAAGAAGAGCGAAAGAAATGCAGCCAGATATTCCAACTAAGTCAAGTATTATGATTGGTTTAGGCGAAACGAAGGAAGATCTTATAGAGGCTATGGATGATTTACGAGAAAATCAAGTTGATATTCTTACAATTGGTCAATATTTACAACCTTCAAAGAGTCATTTACCTGTTGTAAAATATTATCACCCTGATGAATTTGCTGAATTTAAAGAAATTGCGTTAAGTAAAGGTTTTAGTCATTGTGAGTCAGGCCCGCTTGTTCGTTCTTCATATCATGCTGATGAACAAGTTAATGCAGCAGCAAAGAAAGCACAGGAAGCATAAATATTTTCTAAAAGAAGTCCAGCTACAATGCTGGACTTTAGTGTTTAATGAACTTTATTTTGACATCATATTTGGAGTTGTCAATTTGTTAGAATTAAAGTCTGTTCCTTGAGGATATGTCAACATTTTCTTAATGGTTTCTTTAAGTGATTGATCAATTCTACTATTAGATGCGTCTAAGGCTCCATACCTTTCAATTTCTTTGCTTATTTCTAGATTATCTGCAACAATAATATCGTAGTACCCTGGAACAACTGATGTTGCAGTTCTCTTGACTTGCTCGGCAGTCAAATCTCTATCATCTGATTCAGTTTGATAAGCGATTAATACTTCTTCATCAGTTACGAGTGTGGCTACATCTGAAACGTTC
This sequence comes from Cytobacillus sp. IB215665, assembly GCF_033963835.1. NCBI lineage: Bacteria > Bacillati > Bacillota > Bacilli > Caryophanales > Bacillaceae > Cytobacillus > Cytobacillus sp. IB215665. Next base: position 83,926 of record NZ_JAXBME010000008.1, on the reverse strand, counting down.
GGTAGCTGAGTGCATAACTTACCAATTACGTCAGCTGCTTGTTCTTTATCTAATTTTGCCATCTGATCATATGTTGTATCTTTTCCAGGTATAGGGTTTTTCTGATGTCTCACATATCCATAACGAGTTGGCTCTCTATCGTTTCTCAAGTTTGTTTCATTATATAAATCGTTACGATCTGTAACATTAACTGTTGTACCGTTTCTTTCATAAAGTGCTTGTTTTTCTTCTGCATTGGTTGCACAAGCTGTTAAATAAAAAGCACTCGATATGCTGACTAGCAGTATCATCGTTTTGTTCAATTCAAACACCTCCTCATATACTAACATTGTGCAATTGAAACAGTTTTATTAGAGTAATCGAATGGTAATTCTAGAATTTTTATGGTAAAAATAAGGTAAGAACTTCTTTTTCTGCGGAGGTATATATAATGATTTGTATTAATAACCATTGTTTTGAATTAGTCGAAAATATAAAAGATGGATTTAAAGAAGAGGATTTCCGAGCAAGATATTCAGATATTTTAAATAAGTATGACTACATAGTAGGGGATTGGGGCTATAATCAATTAAGGTTACGAGGCTTTTTTGAAGATCAAAATCAAAAAGCGACATTTGATACAAAGATTAGTTCAATTTCAGAGTATTTATTTGAATATTGTAATTTTGGCTGTGCGTATTTTGTATTGAGAAAAGTAAAGAATAAAAAAAAGTAAGCTAGTATTAGAGATCAACATACAACTAGCCTTAAGTTATACCTTTTGTTTAGGCTGTTTTCCCATTAATTGTTGCAAAAATCTATAAAAATCATATCGTACACATCAGTTGTTCAAAGTAAGTGAAAAAGCAACAAAGTTTGTAAGGCCCTTTGTTTAAAAGTCCTAGCTTTGTGATATTGTAAAAAATAGAAAACAAAGTTTATGACAAGAGTTTGTCATAACACATGAGCACTTTATTTGTCATGTGGAGGGTGTGCACCAGGAAATTTGCGAGGAATATCATGATGTAGTGATTTAACCTCATAGTTAAATGCACTATAATAACGTTGACTTGGCTCCCATGAGGAGCTTTTATTCTCAACTCGCTCTTCTTGTCCCCGAGGTGAGCCATAAGGACCTTCAGGGAGTTGTTCTGGGACTATATAATTTTTCATTGCTTCAACATTTTTAAAATCTGAGTAAGATTCATTCTGATTATTATTCATGATGATTACACCTACTTTTTGGAATAATACCAACAGCTTAAAGTTAAATCTATTGGTATTATTCCCAGTAAACAGACTGAATTATACAATCTCTTCTAAAAATGAGCGCAACTCATGTGCGTCTTCTTCACTAAGCTGATAAGCCCCCTCAAGAAACCCAGGCTCATCCAAATCGTCTTGACCTATAATAGCAAATTTATTACTTAGTAAGTTTAAGACAAGGTGCTTACCGTAATATTTATCTGATTTAATAATTGCCAAATCAAAACGCTGATGCTCTCCCATGAAGCTCACAAATCTTGTTGTTGTTTGTGCAGTTTCATCATATAAAAAGAAACGTTCACTCATATGTACCCCCTCCTTACTATTAGTATATTATATCGTATGAATCAACCACGCAACTTTCTTATGAGTATCTGAACATTTAGGAGGGAAGCAGCAACAATATCGGATCTTATGATGTGGTAGAATAAGGGTAAATAAGTGCAAGTTTGTAAGTTGAAAGGAGACTCATATGTATTTTGTTGATAGACAAAAAATAGAAGCAACATTAGTCTTTTTAGATGATCATGTCCAATTAATTGAAAGTAAAAAAACATTCAATGGGCAAATTGAACAATTGGCATTGGAACGAATAGTACATATTATGATTGAATCGGTGTTAGATGTAGGTAATTTAATCATTGATGGATTCATTATGCGAGACCCAGGAAGTTATGAAGATATAATAGATATATTAATTGATGAAAAAGTCGTTTCCAAAGATGATGGTGAGGCACTTAAAAATATAATTCGTTACCGTAAAATGGTTGTCCATGATTATTTACATATAAACCATAAACAATTAATAGCTGAAGTACAGAAAAACATAGCCTGTATTAAAACATTTTCGTCGTCTGTTCTAAACTATTTAGCTAATGAATTAGGTCCAGTATCAGCTTTTAGAAGTGAACGATAGCATGCTATGCTAGCCTGCTGTTTGCAACGTATTAATTGTTATAACATGTAAAATCGTATACAATAAGAAGAGGATGGTGAAAGTACATGCAAAATAAATCCTCTTCAACACGTGATGAAATTTTAAGGTTGCTTAAATTTAAAAAGCGACTGACTGTTATTGAACTTGCTAATGAGCTTGGAATAACAGAAATGGCTGTTAGAAGACACTTAAATACATTAGAAAGAGATTTATATATACAATCTACACTTGTACGTCAAGCGATTGGTAGACCTATACATGTCTATCAATTATCAGCTAAAGGTGAAGAACTATTTCCTCGAAATTATAAATCAGTTACCTTAGAATTTTTAGAAGATATTCATAAAATGGGCGGACAAGAAATGATTCATCAACTTTTCCAAAATAGATTAGAACGATTGACGAAAAGATATGATGCTCGATTGAATAATAAAACATTTGAGGAAAAAATTAACGAACTTGCTTCTATTCAAAATGAAAATGGATATATGGCAGAAATTGAACAAAAAGACGATGACGTATTTTACATTAACGAATTTAATTGTCCCATTTCCGAAGTTGCTGAGCACTATGAACAAGCATGTGCTTGTGAATTACAACTATTTAAAGATGTACTTAAAACTGATGTGACTGCATGCTCTTGTTTAGCAAAAGGCGATGATTATTGCCGTTACGAAGTAAAAAAGCCATCAGAAAATATAAAAAAATAAAGTAAACGCTTTCTATTTTTTATAGAAAGTGTTTTTTTTGATAAGATAAGAAAGCACAATGACTATTTAGGAGAGTGTAACATGTTAAAGAAATATGAAGGCTATTTAATTGATTTAGATGGAACGATGTATAGGGGAAAAGATAAAATTGATGCAGCGAGTGATTTTGTAAAAAAATTATATAACAATAATATTCCCTATTTATTTGTAACGAATAATTCTTCTCGAACGCCAGCACAAGTAGCACAAAAGCTTAGAGATTTTGATATACCGGCTACAGAAGAGCAGGTTTTTACGACTAGTATGGCAACGGCTAACTACATATCAGAACAAAAAGAGCATGCCAGTGCATACGTAATAGGAGAGGAAGGAATTCAAACAGCATTAACTGATCAAGGAATCGAATTAAAGGATAACAAACCTGATTTTGTTGTAGTAGGGATTGATCGAAGTATTAATTATGAGAAACTTGCATTAGGTTGTCTTGCAGTAAGAGATGGAGCCACTTTTATTTCAACAAATGGTGATATTGCGATCCCAACTGAGAGAGGGTTATTACCAGGTAATGGTTCACTAACATCTGTTATTACTGTTTCAACTCAAGTTGATCCAATCTTTATAGGTAAACCAGAAAAAATAATTGTAGACCAAGCCCTAAAAGTACTTGGTGTGGCTAAAGAAAATACTTTGATGGTTGGGGATAATTACGATACAGATATTCTAGCAGGTATGAATGCTGGTATGGATACGTTATTAGTTCATACTGGTGTGACGACTAAGGAATTATTAAAAGGGTATAAGCAGCAGCCAACACACGTCATCAATACTTTAGAAGAATGGATGGAATATATTTAATTCGGCAAAAGCGGACGATCTTTCATTAAGCAATTTAGTTATTGTCGAGGAAAATTAACAATTTAAATTTACCGCAAAATGTTCAATTAACATCGTAATAAAATATATACAACGCATAAAAACTGCACGTCAAATTGTTAGATGCTGTTTAACAATTTGGCGTGCATTCAATTCTTAACACATTTGGTCGTGAATTTTTTTACTCATGCACGGTATTAACCTTCAACGATTGCAAGGTATTTCAAGGTTGCTTCTTCGGTTTCAACAAGTAAAATATCTCCTCTTTCTTTGGTTGAGAAAATCTTTGCTCCGATAGGAAGTTTATCCGACATTTTATTGTTAAAATCTGTATTAGTATCATTTCTTTCTTTTATTTCACCGATTTGAACATCCTTTGTTAATGATAATTCCTCTACCCAGTCAATTTTAGTTGCGTAGATAACCCCATCAAACTGAAAAATGTCAGCCTTAGGGTCTAAGGTTAAGACTTCTTCTGCATCAATACTGTCAATTGTTACTTCGGTTGTAGCACAGCCTGTCATAATAAATAGGAGCAATATTATTAAAACAATGAATAATCTTTGTACACTCATATGGATACCCCCTATATCCAATTAGACGAGAATTTATAAAAAAAGTTCCAATAATAGCACTTCAGCAGTGGGGAACAAGCTTACACATTTAGCTCCAAGTGTCATCGACTTGAGGTCATAAGCCAATCCGTCAAGATGGTTAAAAAGTAAACTTCGAGCCGAATTGTCTTATGCTTGTCGTGGATAAGCCGGCATCTTCCACCTTTCTTCATGTCCGGCTCCGCCTCCTACCCTCACGTGGTCACTTCAGCCCTACATCCGAAGGCAAAAAGCGCCTTCATGTGAAATGGCTCCAGTGCTTGTCGGGGATGTTCAAGGCACTTCCGCCTTTCTACATGTCTAGCTACAGGTGCCATCGACTCGAGGTCATAAGCCAATCCGTCAAGATGGTTAAAAAGCAACCACCCATCCGAATTGTCTTATGCTTGTCATCGATAAGCGGGCACCTTCCGCTTTTCTAATTACTCTGTGTTTGCGTATCTGTGGGCAAGTCGACTTGAGGCAGCTGCGGCAATCGCTCCTACGATATCGTCTAAAAATGTATGACATTTCCCTGAGGATTTATCATTTAAATCTTTAAGTATGCCAGGTTTTTCTTTGTCAATATATCCATAGTTAGTAAACCCGATTGAACCATATACATTGACAATTGATAAAGCGAGTATTTCGTCAACCCCATATAACCCTTCATCTTCAGTGATTGTTGAAAGAAGTGGTTCTTCAAGTAAGCCTTTTTCTGCAAGAATGTCTAATTGAATACCTGTCAATATAGCATTTTGTACTTCGCGTTTAGATAAAACACGTTCAATATTATCTATACATACTTGCTTCGTTAAATCTGGATGATATTTCACTTGTAGAAAATATACAAGGTCAGCAATATCATCGATTGTAACACCTCTTTGAGTTAATAGATCTCTAGCGCTCGTTTCGACTTGATTGCTTTTATTATTTTCCATTATAGTCACCTGATTCCTAAGTGTTTTTTTCTTACAGTTAAGCGTCTCATATTGAATGTAGTTGTTTTTAACACTACCCATGAGATACACGAACAGAAACCTTCATGTTTTATGGAAGTTTTCATCGATGGCTCTAGCTCTCACTTTTCTTATATTTTACTAGTTCATTGTTAAGAATGTGAAAAATATTGCCAGATTGTTTTCTATATCATAAAGGAGCATTGTAGATTATTCAAGTAATTAGCAGCATACATATAAGTAAATTAGCTAAGTTATCACATTATGAAATTGCCTAAATTATAGTGAAGAAAGGAGAATAAAATGAACAAAGAGCAAATATATGAATTTTTTGGAATATCTGTGAATGAGAGCTTTTCAAATCCAGGTAGTTTCTTATCACTTAGAAATAACCGTACGTCCTATGTTGCAGTCCGTGTTGATCACCTTGAAGATGATGAAATAATGGAGCTCGATCAGTTTAGTAAGTATTTTGTTCAAAAAGGAGACCAATTCACTGCAACGTTCGTGCCTTCTAAGAGTAAACTATTGTTTGCCCTTATTAATGACCAAAGGTATGCTTTGTTACAATATAAAAATTATCCGTACAGAAAACAAGTACATATAGCAAAGGAACTTGCCAAATTTCATCATATAGGTCGTGGGTTTCCATATTCAGTAACGAGAACTGCTAGGATTGGACAGTGGAAATACTTATGGGAAAAAAGACTTGATCAAATGGAAATATTCTGGGGGAGAAAAATAAAAGCAGAAAATCTAAATGCTTTTGATGAAAAATTTCTATGCTCATTTCCATACTACCTAGGTATAACAGAAAATGCTATTCAGTTTCTTGTTGATACAGAATTAGATGAACAACCATATCCAGTAGATTCTGCAACAGTATGCCATCAACGGTTTACAGAAAATACATGGTCGCATCAACAGCTAGTAAGGTTTCCTACAGATTGGGTTTTTGATCATCCGTCAAGAGATGTTGCTGAGTGGTTGAGACACCAGTATTTTAAAGCTGGTAAGTTTGACAACCGAACAATTCCTCAATTTATTTATCATTATGGACGTTCCAAGCAACTATCTCCTTTTTTTATTAGAATATTGTTTGCTCGTTTACTATTTCCGATACATTATTTCGATTGTATTGAAGAATATTATCGTAATTATAAACAAGAAAATGAAGAAAGGAATATAAAAGCTTTAGATACGATCTTACAAACAACAAAGCAGTATGAGTATTTTCTTAAAGAAGTGTATGATTACATGTCGTATGTAAACCAGCAAGGATCTTTAAAGAAAATGGAATGGTTATATAATTGATGTTTTTATAAAGAATCATTTTGTAAACTTTGTTTTTGTTACTAAATGATAATAACTAGATAAAGGTTGTAGTCTTAACAAGTACTTTGAAGAAAATGGATTACCACTAAAGGCAAGTTGTATAAATGTCTATAATTTAGTACGATTTACAACAACCAATCACAAAAAAACAGCCATTATAAAAGTATGCGGTTACATTTTTACATTTAAAAAAAGGCTTGTAATCATATGTAATACTCTCTATAATGTCTTTTATATATAAACAAATGTTTCTTTGGAGAAAACAATAAACGAGGTGGGGAGTATGGTACAGTCAATTTCAGTTGGCCTATTAGGTCTAGGAACAGTAGGCTCCGGTGTTGTGAAAATTATTGAAAACCATCAAGACCGTCTTATGCATCAGGTCGGCTGTCCGGTGAAAATTAAGAAAATTGTTGTAAAAGATGTTAATAAAGATAGGGATGTTAAGATAGATGCATCTGTGCTTACGACGAATGTTGATGATGTGATTAATGATCCTGACATCGACGTTATCATCGAAGTAATGGGTGGAGTAGATGAAACCCGTTCACATATTTTAGATGCGCTTAGAAATAAAAAAAATATTGTTACAGCAAATAAAGACCTTATGGCGTTATATGGCTCAGAGTTGTTGACAGTTGCTGCGCAAAACGGTTGTGATATTTTCTATGAAGCGAGTGTCGCTGGTGGAATTCCAATTTTACGAAGCTTAGTAGACGGTCTTGCTTCAGATCGAATAACTAAAATGATGGGAATTGTAAATGGGACAACGAATTTTATTTTAACGAAAATGAATAAATTTGGTAGCCCTTATGATGAGGTGCTAGCAGAAGCACAACAATTGGGATATGCCGAAGCAGATCCAACTGCAGATGTTGAAGGCTTAGATGCCGCTAGGAAAATGGCAATATTAGCTACCCTCGGCTTTTCGATGAATATTGATTTAGAAGACGTTTCAGTGAAAGGTATCACAGATATTACGGAAGAGGACCTTCAATATAGTAAGCAATTAGGATATACAATGAAGCTTGTTGGTTTGGCGAATAGAAGTGGTGATCGAGTTGAAGTTAGTGTCCAGCCGACTCTACTTCCGGAGTCGCACCCGTTATCATCAGTAAATGACGAGTACAATGCCGTATATGTTTATGGAGAAGCAGTAGGAGAAACAATGTTTTATGGCCCAGGGGCTGGTAGCTTACCAACAGCTACTGCAGTAGTTTCAGATTTGGTTGGAGTAATGAAAAACATGAGACTTGGTATTAATGGTAATAGCTTTATTACTCCACAATATGATAAGCAACTTAAAGCGGCTTCAGAAATTCTTTCAAAGTACTTTTTACGTATACATGTGAAGGATCAAGTTGGAGCTTTTGCGAAAATAACTGGTCTATTTACAGCAAGAGATGTAAGCTTTGAAAAAATATTACAGTTACCTTTAAAAGAAAGTGATTTAGCAGAAATCGTATTAGTGACACATCACGCTTCATTACAAGATTATGAGCAAATTTTGCAGCAATTACGGGATTTAGATGTTATATATGAAGTGAAAAGTTCATATCGCATAGAGGGAGAGAGTGTATAATGGCTTGGAAAGGATTATTACATCATTACAAGGAATATTTGCCAATTACTGACAACACACCATTGCTAAGTTTACATGAAGGTAATACACCATTAATCCGAGCTGACAATCTCTCAAAGGAGTTAGGAATTGACCTATACGTAAAAGTAGAAGGTGCAAATCCAACTGGTTCATTTAAAGATCGAGGGATGGTAATGGCTGTAGCAAAAGCAAAAGAGGAAGGCAGTGACACAGTGATTTGTGCTTCCACTGGAAATACTTCAGCCGCAGCTGCCGCATATGCATCCCGTGCTGGTATGCGATGTATTATAGTTATTCCTGATGGGAAAATTGCGATGGGGAAACTTGCTCAGGCAGTCATGTATGGGGCAGAGATATTTGCAATTGAAGGAAACTTTGACCATGCGCTTACAATGGTTCGTAAGCTTAGTGAAATTGCACCAGTTACGCTTGTGAACTCGGTGAATCCATATAGAATAGAAGGACAAAAAACGTCAGCATTTGAAATATGTGACCAATTAGGTTCTGCCCCTGATGTGCTAGCTATTCCTGTTGGTAACGCAGGAAATATTACTGCATACTGGAAAGGCTTTAAAGAATACAATGAAAAGCATAAGACAGGTTTACCACAAATGAGAGGTTTCGAAGCAGAAGGATCAGCTGCGATTGTAAGAGGTGAAGTAATTAACAACCCAGAAACTATTGCTACAGCGATCCGAATCGGTAATCCAGCTAGCTGGGATTATGCAGTTGATGCAGCTAAATCATCAAACGGTAAAATTGATGAAGTAACAGATGATGAGATATTAGCAGCATATCGTCTGTTAGCACGTAGTGAAGGTATCTTTGCAGAGCCTGCATCTTGTGCCTCAATAGCAGGGGTAATAAAACAGCTAGAGAGTGGAGAAATGAATAAAGGAAGCAAAGTTGTGGCTGTTTTGACTGGTAATGGCTTGAAGGATCCAAATGTTGCTATTGATTCTACAGAAATTAAGCCTGTTGTGTTGCCAAATGATGAGAAAGTTGTATTTGACCATATTCAAGGAGCTGTTCATTCGTGACTATGAATGAACGGATCGTGATAAAAGTACCAGGCAGTACGTCCAACTTAGGACCAGGGTTTGATTCTATCGGCTTAGCTGTTTCACGCTACTTAACACTTGAAGTACAAAGAAGTACACAATGGTTTTTTCATTCGCTCACAGACGAGTTAAGAGCTATTCCGACGGGTAAAGATAATCTCATATTTCAAGTTGCACAAAAAGTAGCTGATATACATGAAAAAGAGTTAACTCCATGCTATGTAGACGTTACTGGTGAAATTCCACTTGCTAGAGGGCTTGGTAGTAGTGCAGCTGCGATTGTTGCAGGAATCGAACTAGCGAATGTGTTATGTGATTTGCATATGACAAATGATGAAAAGCTTAGGTTTGCTAGTTTATATGAAGGGCACCCTGATAATGTTGGTCCATCCATTTATGGAGGGTTAATTATCGGTAGCCACCGTCAACATGAAACTGACATTATCGCAGTACATGATTTTGATGTCGATATCGTAGTCGTGATACCTGGATATGAATTGAAAACTGCTGAAGCTAGAAGTGTTCTTCCAAGTGATTTTGCATTCTCTAAGGCTGTTGAAGCAAGCTCAATTAGTAATGTGTTAATAAGCTCTTTAATGACTAAAAATTGGACGCTTGCCGGAAAAATGATGGAGCTAGACCTTTTTCATCAGCCATATCGATCAAAGCTCGTTCCTGACATAGACGAAATTAGCTCTTGTGCGAGAAGATACGGTGCCTTTGGTACAGCATTAAGTGGAGCTGGACCAACAATTATTTGTTTTGCTGAAAAAGGTAAAGGTGCAAATCTTCAAAAATCCCTACAAAGCAGCTTTTCTCAACATAAAATAGAATTTCTTTCTGTAGACAATCAAGGGAGCACGGTAGTTCAAACATCGAAAGAAAAGGAAGAAGTGAATTGACTTTTCTGTAACTAACCATTAAAGCTCTTCGTAAAATTTTGTTGTTATTTATAAACAATTGCAACACAGAGAGGTCGTTAGAAGAAAAGATGCGATGAGGTCATATGCATTTTCCGTGTTTATATTTTACTATGAACGACAATAATCAATTTAAAAACTCTACAAAAAAAGCGAAACCTCCATCCAGGAAGGTTTCGCTTTTCATATTGATGACTAATATGACATATTATATCAGGTTAGAAAACCTGTTCTACTTCTACTACACCTGGTACTTCCTCTAGAAGTGCACGCTCAATACCTGCTTTTAATGTAATTGTTGAACTCGGACAACTACCACATGCACCTAATAAACGTAACTTTACAATACCGTCTTCTACGTCAACTAATTCACAATCTCCTCCGTCGCGTAAAAGAAATGGGCGAAGTTTATCTAAAACTTCTTGTACTTGTTCTTCCATTACTAATTCAGCCAAGATTATCGACTCCTTTCCTTATTATCTATTATAAACAGTGTAATGAAAAAAATCTATCGTACGAACTTGGATATTTACCGATTGAGTTATAGAAAAAGTTTCGTTAGCAATCGTTTTCTTGTACAATAAGATAAGAACACTGAAAAAGAGGAGTGTCTTACCCTATGACTATATTACAACAAGTAGAAGTTTGTGTATACGGTACGGAAGTATTATGTCCTAGTTGTGTAAACTTACCATCTTCGAAAGAAACATATGAATGGTTGGATGCTGCAATAACGAGAAAATTTCCTAATCAGCCATTTACAATATCATATGTTGATATATACGCTCCCCCTTCAAAGGAAGACAAACAGAGCTTCGCTACTAGAGTGATAGAAGAGGATATGTTTTATCCAGTAGTTGTTATTAATGACACTATTGTTGGTGAAGGGAACCCTAAATTAAAAGCTGTATTTGAAGAAATGGAGAAATACGGCTATCAACAAGGATAACAAGCATATGACTAAGTGAATGCAACCTAAAGTTCGTACACGAAGTATGTTCGCATTAATTAGATTAATAGCAAAAAATACAGTTAAAAGACGGGTAACAACCCGTCTTTTTTAAATTAATGTACCGATGTAATCTGGCATAGCATAGTAAGCCATTGATCAGAGGCAAAAAGCCTCTGGTTTTGATATGCTCGGGGATGGTCAACCTGCTTGTGATATTTTTAAAGTAGCTCGAGGTATGCTGAATGAGCATCTGAGGCCGAGTTTAACCCCTGTGATTTTTATACATCCACAGAATTCCTGATTTTAATAGGCGAGGAACTCTTCCCATAAGAGGTCTATCTGCAAGTAAACCGAAACCATGTTTTTTACCTAAAGAACCTAGAACACCCTTTAATTTAATTGGTGGGAATTCACTTGGTGGTTCTTCATTATTCCAGCGCTTAAGTAGCACTTGAACGATTTGTTCAGCTTGCCCTTCAGCGAGTTGTGCACTAGGTGCGTGTGGCAGGCTGGCACAATCACCAACTACATAGACATTTTCATTTTCAGGAATGTTATGCTGGTTCGTTAATACTACACGTCCTTGTGCATCTTTTTCGGCAGGTAAAGCTTGAACGACTTTATTTGGCTGAATGCCTGCTGTCCAAACAATTGCATCACTTGCGATGCCCTCATCATGATTATATAAGACATTTTCTTCTACTTTCGTAATACAAGCATTATTAATTAACTCTATGTTATGTTCTAAAAACCATGACTCAACATACTTACTTAAACGTTCAGGGAACATTGATAAAATGTGTTTTCCACGGTCGAATAGTTTGATGTTTAAATCAACACGGCTTTCATGTAATTCACTCGCTAACTCTACGCCGCTTAGTCCTGCACCTACAATAGAGACAGTGGAACCTGCTGGTAAGTTATTCAGCTTTTGGTAAGTGTCTCTTGAATTATCAATTGTTTGAATACTGTACGTATATTCTTGCGCTCCAGGAACGCCATGATATTTGTCTTCACAGCCTAAACCAATGATTAAATCATCATAAGATAACGGTTCTCGATCTTGAAATTCAACTGTTTTATCTTCCAAATTAATGTTCGTAACTTCTCCATATAAGAGGTTTAACCGATCATGCTCAGGAAAAGATACTCGCACATGCGTATCTGAAATGGTACCGGCTGCCAGAGCATAGTATTCGGTTTTTAAGCAATGATATGGAATGCGATCAACTAGAGTAACTTGGACATCATTTGGTAGTTCGTTGGGTAAAAGGCGATGAAGGATACGCATACCACCGTATCCGCCACCAAGAATGACAAGGTTTTTCATTGTTGACTTCCCCTTTGTTAAAAAAGTAAGAGATTACGATAGGTACTTCATAAATTTTCTATAAAATATATAATGTTATACATATTAATATGGTTAATAACTAAATAATGATGAAACCATAAAAAAGTATAACTAAATTACGACAAAATAACAACAAATATTCCATATTTCTTGACAAAATTTGAGCAATATTGTTGACGAAACAGGAAAAAATGAGTAGCATATAAAATCAATGAGAGGTGAAAAAAATGAAGCCTATTATTGAATTTTGTGTTAGTAATTTAGCTAATGGTGGTCAACAAGCACGTGAAAAGCTTGAGAAGGATCCAAATTTAGATATCATTGAATATGGATGTTTAGGCTATTGTGGTAAATGTGCCCAATCCTTGTTTGCACTTGTCAACGGAGAGATTGTTATAGGAAAAGATGCTGATGAACTCGTAAATAATATATATCAATATTTAGAGGATAATCCGATGTTTTAATGAGACTCTTTTCGTAAATTCTGTTGCTAATGGTGCTAAATTGAGATTTAATATGACTACCGTCATTTTTATAGAAGGAAAAGTGCTTCGTAATCTAAGTTGTATTCGTATTTAATTCTTAGTACAAAAAAAATATATGTGGTAACAGAATAAACAAAGTGCACTCATTTATCAGTGCACTTTTTGTGATTGCTATTTTGATTGATCATGCTATAGCTTCCTAAACTTGATAAGCTACCTGCCTAATCTGCTTCAATCTTCATGTTCGAAAACAACAGCCTGTCCTAATCGAGAGTGACCATTTGTCGATCTTGGCGGATTTCATACCACCGTTCTCTCGTCATGCTAATGATGCCGTATTCAATCGTGTTATGTTGCTGTTCAAGAACTTTTGAAAAATATCGAATAGCTTGCTCATCATTACCAATCCTTCGATTTAATTCTCCAATCATATACAAGATACGAATTTCAGACATTTGGGTAAAGTTAAAGTCATCGGTCATATACGACTGAATATACTCCTGTAGTGCTAACTTCATAAAACGTTTTTCTTGTTTTTGGTTTGTTAATTTACGATATAACCAAGCTGTACGAAGATACATCCCAGCAATTGTTATATGTTTTTCTTTCTTAAGTAATGCACTATATATTGCTAATTTATAACTATCAATCGCATCCTTCTTTGTCCGAATCCCACAGTAATTTTTACCTGCCCAATTGTCACAAATATTTTTTTTAAGCGTTTCTATCGTTAAAGGCGGGAAAGCCTCTTCAAACTTATTTGAACTAGAAAACCCACAATGAGGGCAAACACAAATGTAATAAAGTGAAGGATCGTATGCTTCATTTTTATATTGAGGACAGAAATCTGACTCATGAAGGGAAATTTTCGTATAACGTGATCTAACCTTTTGAGTAGTATAAGTTTTTTTACATAGCAAGCATGTAGGTTTATAATCATAGAATGGAGGGATCGTATTCATCTTGCTTCCTTCCTAACTAGCAGTTTATATTTCCTAAGTATAAAATCATATTTATTTAATTATATCGTAAAATATATGAAATTAGTACTACTAATAATGAGTCGAAAGAAACAAAAAAAGTCCTTCAAATAAGATGAAGGACGATATCATACGGGGGATAATTCCAGTATGAACAAAAAATGAGTACAATATACATGAAGACTAACGGAAAAAAATATATGGAGGGTATGTTGCAATGAATCAACTGACTTTCACTAAAATGCATGGTCTAGGCAATAATTATATATATGTAAATATGTTCGAGGAAAAGCTTAAAGAGTCACAACTAGCTGAGCTTGCTATAAAAATTTCTAATGTGAATACAGGAATTGGCTCAGACGGAATGATTTTAATTTGTCCGTCAGAAGTAGCAGCTGTGAAGATGAGAATTTTTAATAATGATGGTTCAGAAGGGAAAAACTGCGGAAATGGTCTCAGATGTGTTGCGAAATATGTGTACGAACATAAAATAGTGAGTGACAAGGCATTTCCAATCGAAACACTATCAGGTATTGTACATGCGCAAATTCAAGAAGAGGAAGGCAAGGTTATTAGTATAACGATAGATATGGGTAAACCACAATTAAAACGTTCTCAAATTCCTATGGTTGGTGATGATAAGGAAACTGTTGTAAGTGAGAAAAATATTTTTGCTGGTGAAGAACGAGAAGTGACACTTGTCTCTATGGGGAATCCACATGCTATTTTTTACGTTGAACATATTGATGAGGCTCCATTAACGTCAGAAGGACCAATAATAGAGAAGGATGCAAGGTTCCCAGAAGGAATTAATGTTGAATATGTTGAAGTCGTTAATGATCACGAACTTCATTTCCGAGTTTGGGAAAGAGGATCAGGTATTACTCAAGCTTGTGGAACAGGTGCATGCGCAGCAGTAGTCGCATCTGTATTAAATAGCAAGACGATACGTAACAAAGAAACACTTGTACATTTAGCAGGTGGGGATTTACGGATCACATGGACAAATGAAGGGAATGTCATGATGACAGGACCTGCTGAAACTATATGTACGGGCACGTATTACTACTAGAACATATATCAATTTCTACCTTTATAATCCCATGTTATGACAGGGCTAATTATTTGTATAGCCAAAAGGGGAAAGGTATACTAAAAGAAAAATAAAGTACAATAGTCAACTTTCTACACATTGAAGTTTGAAGTTGAATCGACTTGGGCGGCTATAATGCAAAGCTAGACAAGTAAAATCTCAGATTGGAGGGAAGATGAATGAGTGATATTTTAGAAATAACTGAATCAGCAGCACATCAAATCAATGCGATGAAGAAAGAAAATGAAGAAGAAGGAGCTCTTCTGCGCATCGGAGTCCAAGGTGGCGGATGTAGTGGACTATCGTATGGCATGGGCTTTGAACATGAGGTAGCAGAAGGTGATATCCAATTTGAACAACACGGGATTCAAATGGTCGTTGACGAGGAAAGCGCACCAATATTAAAAGGAGTAAAAATTGATTACAAACAGTCTTTAATGGGTGGGGGCTTTACGATCGATAATCCTAACGCCATTGCGAATTGTGGCTGTGGTTCATCGTTCCGTACATCAACGAATGAGGGCACACCTGAAGAGTGTTAGAAGATAAAAGGAGATCAGGGCTCTAGACGTTGCATGTTGAGGTATTAATAACAACCCCTATAACGAGAATTGAAGGTTGTAAAAATAACAGGCTTCTTAACGGTAAATCTTTAACTGTTGAGAGGCCTTTTCTATAGCATTGAAGCAACGAAAATGTAATTAACTCATGGGATCAGTATGAATGAATAATTCCCGAAATAAAATGAAGGATAGAGACAGAGCTCTATAACTGTTTAAATTTGATTTATTAGTTATAAAATAATCAAGTCTTTAACAAGACACTCTATCTCTATGCATAATTTTCAAGGAATGTTCGTCTGTACAGAACATTATTATATCAAAGTATTAATTTATATCTAAAATAAATTTTCAAAAGAACCTAAAGAAAAGTATGGGAAGAGCATATAATTTCTTTCCCTTTATTTCTGTTAAGATAAAGTGACAGTTGCTGCAACACCAAAAGGCAATGCTACTCCTGAATTGTTCTGGATTTGTACCGATAGTAGACTACAAGCGGGAATAGGGGTAACAGGACCAGATGCACTGTCGCAACAATCAGCAGTTGGACCTGATAGTAATACGAAAATTCCTGTAGCTGTCAGGTTAGCACCGCATTGATCAGAGGAAAAAACCTCTGCCCTTACTGATTGACCCATATTTTGTAAAACTGCATTTCGAATATTGAAAGTCAGTTGGATATTATTTACTAGTTGCGGTACTACTACGGAATTGTTAAGAAAATTATTACTAAAGGTACCCAACCCTAAGAAACCATTTGCACCTATATCGACTTGTTGGTCTGTATTTAAAAAGACGGTCGGATTACCAGGTGGTCCAGTAGGTCCAGTAGGTCCAGTAGGTCCAGTAGGTCCGGTAGGTCCAGTAGGTCCAGTAGGTCCAGTAGGTCCAGTAGGCCCGGTAGGCCCAGTAGGTCCCTGAGGTCCTTGAGGTCCTTGAGGTCCTTGAGGTCCTGGTTTTCCTTGAGGCCCTTGAGGCCCTGGTTTCGGTTGTGGAACGACTTTACACTTGCAATCTTCGTCATTACTACTATAATACATTCTTCACACCTCCTTGTTCTAATTTAGTCTATGTTCGTTTTAAATAATTGGTTGGGTAGAATAGCTACAAGCTGTAAAAATAATATTAAATAACTTAAAAAGGGCATGTAATCAGAAAAGAAAGGCTTTAAAACTATTAAAAAAGATAAGTGTTTTGTTTTCAGTCTCCGATCTTTCTTTAGAAATCTAAAACATCTTATGGTTCAAATTTTCTTTTAAACGCTTGAAGTTTTTTTAAAATGTTGAATTGATTAAATGTGAGTGTTTTGTTAAGAAGCATCAATCACTAAGAACTTATGTGTCATTGCTAATAAGTCATAGCTTAAAAAATGTAATAGTTTAGCAAACTAACATGCTTGTAAAAGTACAGGGGAAAAAACGATAAGAGGAGGGAAGCTATTAAATTAAGTACCGAAAATATTGGAATTTAATGAGAAGAAATAATTAGACTTCCTGCGGGTGATTGATAAAAAGTATCTAATATAATGTTTTTGTATTGGAATTCTTGTAATTATGCTCTTTACCTACATTTTAACTGAAAATTAGAACAGCAAGATATGATGCCATACAGCAGTCATTATTATATAGAAGAAAAGATGCTAGGAATGCTAGTTGTATATATGTGACTTTTCTTAGTAAAAACAATAAATAAATCCCTACAGTTAAACTAATAATATTTATTTCTATATTTATCCACTAAATTAAGACCGATCATTTGACCGATAGCTTTTAAATTTTGTGCAGGGGTCACATAATCAGCTTTGAGCTTTAGTGCATTTAAAAAATGGATATACGCTTCATTGTATTTGTGTTGGTGCAATAAAGCTTCGCCACAGTAATTTTCTATAATATGATCCTTCTCTTCATACTGGGAAAAAATATTCTCTGCATCATGGAACCTTTTTTCTACCAATGCTTTCATTCCTTCGAAAAAATCTCTATCCTTCTGATTAATTATGAAGGGTATTGCTTCATCAAATAGCTTCACCGTTTCAGGGAATAATCCCCGCTTCGAAAGCGCTACACCCACAATAAGGTTGGCCTTTAGTTGATTTCTTTCCTTTGGCTCATCAGACCAATCAATTTCTTTTAAAAATTTACTAGGTTCAGTTTGAGCTAAGAACTCTTTAATGTGTTGTACAAGCGTCTCGTAGCTATTGTTTTGCGATGCATTCTTTGAATGCCGACGATATAAATAGATTGGTTCTGGAATATGGTAGGATGGGTAATTGACGGCAATATTCATAACAAATGCAGTATCTTCGCCGAGTACATATGGTGGGATTTTATTGTTTATTATCTTTTCTTTTCTATACATAATCGTACCATTATTATAAGGAGTACCTACATTGATAAAAAAAGAAAACAATTCTGAAGGATGAATATTATTCGATTGCCAATAACCGACTGGCTGATTAAATTCGTTGATTAATAGCATATCTGAATGAACAAAGACAATGTCTTCTCCGTAGAATCCTTCTAACAGTTTCTCAAATCGATTCTTCAATGACAGATCATCAGCATCATGGAAAGTAATAAAGTCTCCCTTACAATGACTTAACCCTTTATTTCTTGCCGCAGCTACCCCTTTGTTCTCTTGAAGAAAATAACGTATTCTTCGATCTGTAAAGGATTTTATCACCTCTTCACTTTTATCTGTGGACCCGTCATTTACGATAATTAGCTCAAAATTTTCCTCTGTCTGATTTAAGATACTTTCAATTGTTTCTTTAATGAATGCTTCTCCATTGTAAACAGGTAGAATAACACTGATCATAAATTCACCCCTCGTTATTTTTTAGAATGTCTTTGAAAAAAGCCTTATTATGCAAAACGCTCGGGTCATTGGGGGCATAAGTCTCAGCGTATTCATTATGCTCATTAGCTTTTTGAAGATCATGTAATTCCCAGTGGCAAACACAAAGCTGTAGGTGTGCAATCTTCATCCATTCGGAAGAAACATTTTCCATTTTAAGAATCTGCTCATACCAATAGGCTGCAGTTTTATAATCACCCCAATTGACATAATAATATCCAATATCAGAGCATTTACTTACGTCAAGTAAATTGCTGTCTAAAGATAAAATATGAGCTTTGTCGTTTATTAACGAATCAATTAAATGACCAAAATCTATAGCGATTTTCCCTTCTTGAGCTAGCTCTACACAAATTAGGTTTGCAGCAATTCCAGCTGAGACGAACACCACGTCATATTCATATTCTTTTGCTCTAGCAATGACATTTGAAACATCTTTTACTCCAAAAACGGGAACGTTACCAACTATATTCTCGTAACCAATGTCTTCAAAATACTTTCTTCCCTCATTCATCTTATTTCCAATTAACAATACACGGTGGTGCTGTAATAACTCATGATACAGTGTAGTATACCGACAAAGCTCAAAATGAATAAATGAACTCGTTACGTTCATTTTCTTTAAATTCCAATTATGGTAGTTCACTAGCTTTATAAATAAGTTTTGAAAGGTAGGATACCTCGCGATTGGCACACCTATTACATTTGTTAATAATAATTTTTCTGTTAAAAAATCTCTAGTTTCATGATCAGGTAAGGTAACTCCTGCATAAGAAAGAAATTGGAGTCGAGGTTCTTTGTTAATTTCCTCACTTGAATTGATTAGGTCATGTGACAAAAAAATTAACTCTCCATCTCCAATTCGAACAAGAGAATATCCCTTTCCATTTCTTAGTGCCTCTCTTATTTCGTTAGCGATATGCTCCGCGTTTTTCAGCTTGATTTTTTCCTCACTTAACTGTTTTATTCCAGCATCAATGATGTTTTCAATGCTAAATGGTAAAATAAATTGCTTATTTAAACTTTCCTCTACAATCTTGTCACCACCATAATATAAGCCTTCAACAGCATAGTTTTTGTTGTTACCTACTTCAACATGACCATACTTCTTAAGCTTTTGCCATTCACTTTTTGATATGTTATACATCTATTTTTCATTCCTTTTCACATTCTTAAAGGTATAACTTTTCATCAAACGGCTTGTTAATTAAATGCATATATTCTAACTCTGTTTTCTTTATTTTTTCAATAATGTTTGGTCTATCTTGACTAATTAAAAGTTCTAACTCCATTATTTTGGTTTCGAGGTCTGTTGAATCAGTTGAAATAACGAAATCCTCCAAATTGAGGGAGTGAGCAAAATCAAAAACTTTAAATCGATATGCTAAGGCGATTGGAGGTGTACCCGCAGCAATAGAAATAATATTTGCATGCAATTTAAAATTGATTGTGAAAGAAAAATTTGATATAAGGTCTATTAACGCATCCTGATGATAGAGGGTTGTGTCCAAGATGACATTTTCTTGATCATTTATTTTATGATAAATTGATTTTAAAGCTGGAATATCTTGATCCCAGACCGTATATAAGTGAATTTTGTAGCCTTTTTGAATGAGTGATTTTATTACGTTCATTAATGAATTCTCTAGCTGACGCTCATTTGCTCCGTATATGCGGTTAAAAGATGTTCCCCAATTAACTCCAATTACTTTATTTGTAGATGGGAAAGATACTTTATCCTCTTCTTTGGATGTAGTTCTCTCTGAGAGAAGGAACCCAGGATCTCCGCAAATCATCATTTTATCTTCGTTTGCTCCCATTTGCTTAATAATTTCGTACGTTAATGGTCCCCTAACACCTACAAATTCTGCATGCTCTATGACTTCTATTAATTTTTTCTGAATATCTTTCGTAAAGTATTTATCGACGTTAATTCTTTTTCCTTCTAATAATAATGGAATATGGTCTAATTGAATTAAATCTATACCTGACCCCCAAATAAGTACTTTCTTACCTCTTTTTATAGCTTCATATAACAAAGGAATGTTATTTTTACAAATAATAGAGCCACCTCCTAACACAATTAAATCATGTGTATCAAGGTTATACTCTTCGATTGATGTGCGCATATAAGTACCTTTAAGCTCCCATTCTTTATCAGCTAATATTTCATTGAATTTATATCGGAAAAGATCCCAAAGCAAATCATCACCAAGGTTTTTATAACCAATCCATCCGACATATAAAACTTTTTTAATTGTATTTTCTCCCTTTAATTCTGAAAAAAATTGATGATTATATTTCACACTTTCATCATTCGGACGATATTTCTCAGCCTTCTTATTATGTTTAATAGACTGATCTACATCACCTAAATTCCAATAGCATACACATAGTTGCAAGTGAGGATACCATGTTGAATAGGCAAGCTGCTGAAACCCGTCAGTATTTGTATTCCAATTGTGAAGGGCCGTATGAAACCAAAATGCTGCTGTTTGATAATCATTCTTTTCCATGAAATAGCTTCCTAAGCGACAGCAAATCTCTGGACGTGGATAGTCATATTTAAAAGATTTTAATAAGCAATTTAATTCTTCTTCTTCATCGCCTAAATGACTATTGCAGTCAGCTAAGTTGAGGCATGCCCTAATTTCATCCTCCACCCAGCCCTCTTTGGTAGCTAAAAACTCTTCATAATAACTAATAGCTTTTTGGTAAAATTGATGGTCCTTTAGTTCATTAGCATAATAATACAAATCTCTAGGAGTAAAATTTTCTCCTTGTTTAATACGATTTTCATAAATTTTTAGATTCCTTCCTTCACTCACATCATTTTCCTTTAAATGTTTATGGTGACTAATTGCAATATCTGATTTAATAATATTTCCTGATACTGCTAAATACTCATGTACAACTCCGAACCATTTAAATTGATTTACGCGCTTTACTAAACGATTTCTTCTATAACTAAACGTTGGATTTCCATACTCATCAAAGGCGATATTGTAGATCATAGATACAGCATCGACAGACTCATCTAAAGTCTCTTTAAGTTGTAGTAATTTTTTTATATTTTCTTGCTGTACCACATCATCAGCATCTAACCAAAGGATGTATTCTTTAGTAGCATGGCTAAAAGCAAAGTTTCTTGCATCAGCAAAATCATCAATCCACTCATAATCAATGATTTTGTCTGTATATTTTGCAGCGATTTCTTTCGTTTTATCTGTAGATCCAGTATCCACAATAATAATTTCCTCACAAGCGTCCTTAACACTAGTTAAACAATTTTCAAGTGTTTGTTCTTCATCCTTAACGATCATACATAAACTGATTGTAACCACAGATCGCCCTCCTATTTTTATTTATCAATACAACATAATATGTTTGCAGCATTCTTATGTGATATTTGAGCCTCGAGACAACACCCTTATCATTTTTACTAATATGATAAATCATATGAAATATAATTTTTTCACTAATTATATGTAAGGAGGCTAAAATGTACGAAGAACTAAAATTAAAAGAATTTTACAAGCGACTAGCTCAACAATACATGTCTGAAAAACAGGTTTTAAGCCAACAAGACAAAGCTGAGGACTTATTTCATATCGTTTATGTTATGTCTAGTGTAGCTGTAAGTGGAGGAGTAAAAATTATTTTTGAACATGTTAATCGTTTAACTCGCCTTGGCATTAAAGTTACGATTGTTACACATTTTGGAAAACCTTGTTGGTATCCTATTGATGCTACTTATATACAAGTTCCATTTACTGTTGAATTAGCAAAAGGAATACCAAATTGTGATGTTATTGTTTCAACATATTGGGATCATATTCAATCCTGTATTGACACAGGTATTGCGCCAGTTGTTTATTTTGAGCAAGGTGACTTTCATTTGTTTGATTATGAAGGTATGAATGAGACGTTAAAGTTATTTATTAAACGTCAATATGAACTGCCAACATTTATATACACAGTATCGAAAAGTGCAGCTAAATTGATAAATAAAATTTATGGTCGAGAAGCAAGTGTCATTCATAACGCAATAGATGAGAGCATCTTTTACGAAGGAAGTTCTTCATTCAAAACAGAGAAGCCGTATATGCTAATGGTAGGTGCAGAATCTGCTACTTTTAAAGGTATACGTGAAATTATTGAAGCGTATAATGCCATTCAACAAGAATATGATATATCGTTGTTTTGGATAACGCCTGAGGAGCCGTCTAACGATATGAGAAATAAGGTTACAAAAACCTTCGTTCAGCCTAGTCAAAGCACAATCGCAGATTTATATAGAGGTGCGAGATTATATGTATCTGCGTCTCATTACGAAAGCTTTTCTCTTCCACCATTAGAAGCCATGTCTTGTGGTTGTCCTGTCATTACAACAGAAAATGATGGCGTACTTGAATATGCTATTGACCGAGAGAATGTTCTATTATGTAGAATTAGGGATCCGATAGACTTAACTAGTAAAATAAAAAAAGTGCTAGATGATGAAGACTTAGCTGATTTACTTATAACGAATGGACTGTCTACCGCCAAGCTATTTAAATGGCATGTGATTATAGATGAAATTTATGATTATTATAAGAAGATTGCATCATTTGAAGTCAAGCGACAACATACAGAGGAAGATTGGAACATAGAAATTTCAGAAGATGCATTTATCAATCCAAGCGATTACATTAAATTTCTTAAACTATTAAATATAACAAAAGCATCTGTAATAAAAGTTCCAGTCGTATACGAAATTGATAGCTCCTTAAAAATTGCTCGTTGGGAAGTCGTCGCATACCATAAAAAAATACAAAATCATGTTGAAGATATTTGCTATAGTCCAGTTCAATCCGATAATAATCAAATATTAATCAATCATAAAGGGTATCGTCCTTTCATTGAAAGAGAGTTTGAAGAAGCATTAAAGGACTTTACTTTGTTATATGATGAAACGAAGGATCCACAGCTCCAAGCAGTATACTTCCGATGGATGCTGTTATGTTTATACCGCCTTCAAAGGAGATTTGAAGCGAAAAAGAAATTAAGAAAGCATTCATTTCAAGATAAGTACTTCTCTGAAATATATTTTCTAAACAAACTTCTTGAGAAGAAAAATTCAAATGAAACAAATACTTGGAAGATGTCCATTTTAGGAGATGCAGTATCGTATCCTGAATACATTTATCAAATTAATAAACCATCTGTGAAATAAGTAACGCTTAACCACAATAAAAAATTCATCCTTTGGTGTAGAGAAAGGTATTTACTACACTCTTTTGCTTAGGCTCTTTTCGTAAACTTTGCTGCTTTTTATCACCTATATTTGAGTAACTGGTGTGAAATATGATTGTTATAGTAGTATTTAGCTCTATTTACGAAAAGTAACAATTAATGAGAACACAGCGTGTATAAAAGGTAAAGTAAATATTTTACCTAAGCTGGCGATGCTATCCTTTAGCAGGTGAAGTTATTAACATTATTATCCACAGTTTGTGCACAATATCCACAATTTTATTCAATATATACTGAAACTAAATATTGAACTTCTCCTTTCGAGGGAAGTAATTCATTCACAAAGCTCATGCATAACATTTTTATCCATAGTTAAACCTTTTGAAGTAAACAAAAATAGCTTAACTATCACTTTTTCAATAGGAAAAAAGAATATGGATTAACATTAATAAAATTATTAATATACAGAAAATTTATTGATATAATTTATACTGTAAAGATATTTTGATAAACCTGTCACACAACTTTTTTAATAACTTTAACTAATATTTTGATAAGAGTTAACTTTTTAACAGTTTTATCCACAGTTTATTCACAATATCCACAATATTTACAATAAAAACTGTATAGGACCTCTCCTATACAGTGGTTTTACTGGGGTATTGTGGATTGTTGTATGTTATTCATATTAGTCATCGTCAGGTATGACTAATGATTGGCACTCAGTATTGAAATCATATGGAATGACTTGTTCATATGGAGGTGGCATGAGATCTGCGTGTAGGTTATCCTCATATGGCGTATCAATTGGGTCACATTGTGAGTCAACTTCCTTCTTGAGATCGTTAACAACAACTTGACCGATTTGTCTACCAAGGCTTAGTCCTTCATCATTGTCAATAGGGAAATGAACGAGTCCATATAATCGAGAAATGGCACATTCTTCAGCTAATTCGTCTAATCTTAAAGATTCCCCTGGGAAGAAATATTTTAATAACTCTGCAGCACAACCAGCAACAGCGGCATGGCCTGAAGGATACGTAGGGTGTCTTGGTGTACAAACAACGGTTGCTAACTCTTGGTCTAGCTGATCAGGCCTTGCTACAAGCCAAAGGAATTTATAAAACCAAGTAATGACAAATGTATCATTTATGGCACTTTGCACCGCACCCAATATTCTAGCAGCTCTAGGTGCTGTTACACCATATGTGTCAATGAGTCGGTCAATAATTGGTGTCCATTGCTTCGTCGCAACACCAGTACCCCAATATTTGGCTACAGTTTTTTTGTGATCGTCTAAGTTATCTCTTACTTCTAATACTTTCTCTAGTTGTTCATTCCAATCAATATAATTTGGGTTTTTAATAGAGAAATAGATAGGTTCTTTGTTTGGAAGAGTAATAAACTGATTGCCACATCGCTTAATATAGTAAGTTGACCATGATCCTGAATATGGTTCTTCAGGGTTTTTAGGAGGTTCACTTTCTCCAGCATAAGGAATCTCATTCCATCTTTCATACGTACATTTACATTCACAAGAATTAAATAGACAGTTACAGTTCAATGAATTCACCTCTTTTCTTTTATTACTAGTCTATTCAATAATAAACATAGAGGTTTGATTCATTAGTCTATCGTTTGATAAATTGATAAAATCGGCTAATAGGTGCACAATAACGTATTGCTCATGTTAGGAGATGGATATCCTTTATGAAAGGTTTTTTTCGTAACTTTGTTACAATTATTACTAAAGATGGGTAGGAATTAAGTTTTTTACAAAACCCCATCATATTCAAAGTAGAAAAGGTGCCACGATCGCTATAGATTATGTGTCTAAACGTTAGTGCGAAAAGAAAATCAATGAGAAAACAGCCATCTTTCCTACATTGGAAAAATGGCTGTTTGGTTTGATCGCTAATTTTAATAAAGTATATCAATAGGTGAATTTTAGTTAACAAAAATAGCATTCATTTTAGAACATAGATGAACTGTGTAATGGCTGTAGCTTTGCTTTCGGGTCAATGTATGATTTTGCGTTATTAACAGCGGTTGGTGCTTCACCAAAGCCAGAAGCAATTAGCTTTACTTTGCCGTCATACGTACAAATATCTCCAGCAGCATAAATACCTTGAATATTGGTTTCCTGCTTAGAGTTTACAACGATAGAATTTTTTTCGATTTTAAGTCCCCATTCTTTAATAGGACCAAGTGATGAAACGAAGCCAAAGTTAACAATAACGTCGTCTACATCAATCACTTCTTTTGTTCCTTCTTTAACTTTCTCCAAGACAATTTGTTTAATAGCCTTTTCATCACCAATAATTTCAACAGGAACATAAGGCGTTTTTATGTCAACCTTAGAGTTTATTAAATTTTCTACACTGTGTTCATGTGCACGGAATTTATCACGACGGTGAATAATGGATACTTTCTCTGCAATTGGCTCTAACATTAGTGACCAATCTACAGCTGAGTCTCCTCCACCACACACGACTACTTTTTTACCTTTGAATTTTTGTAAATCATCTATAAAGTAGTGAAGATTTTTCCCTTCATATTCAGTAGCTCTTTCAAGGTCAATTCTACGAGGCTGAAACGCACCATTACCAGCAGTAATGATGATTGTTTTAGAATAATGTATCTCACTATTTGTTATTAGCTTAAAAACTCCATCTTCTTGCTTTTCTAGCTTGTCTACAGATTGGTCTAAACAAATGGTTGGTGAAAACTTGGCCATTTGCTCTTTTAGATTATCAATTAGCTCTTGAGCCCGGATTTTCGGGAATCCAGCCACATCATAAATGTACTTTTCTGGATATAGTGCTGATAATTGTCCACCTAATTGTGGAAGGCTTTCAATAATTTTTACACTAGCCTGCCGCATTCCCCCGTAGAAAGCCGTAAACAACCCTGAAGGACCTCCACCAATAATGGTAATGTCATACACTTTTTGATCTTCTTTCAAACCAAATCCCCCCATATGTGAAGCTACATTTAATAGTATATTTGTTTCTGCACTATTTATCATACCACATGCATTCAAAAATATCTTAAGCATAAATGCAGAAATTTTTGATTTATTAAATTGTGACAGTTAAAAAAACTCCATTATTGGACTGAAGTGTAAAATTTGTCGAAATGATGAAGAAAAAGATTATTTTTTAAATATTCTTAAGTTTATAAATGTAGAATTTGTGCTTGAAAAACATGTATAAAACGAATATTATGTAATATAGGAAATATGTTAAATTTTTGTGACAAATTTAACCCTTATCATACCTATATTTTTTGATTGTGCTTTGATTAAGTAAGTGAAGAAATTCACATTGTTCTTTGTTCATGAACATGGAAAAAATTACTATATTGGTAGATACCAAGCTTTTCATAAAGAAAAAACGATAAAAAAACTCATAGCGGTGAATGATAAGTATAACCGCAATATAATTTATTAAAGGTGGATGTGATACGGTTGAGAAAAACCAAAATAGTTATATTAGGTGCAGGTTATGGTGGGTTAATGACAACAGTTCGTCTGCAAAAATATTTAGGCGTTAACGAAGCTGAAATTACGTTAATAAATAAAAATAGCTATCACTATGAAAGTACGTGGTTACATGAGGCATCGGCAGGGACATTACATCATGATCGTGTACGTTACCCAATTAATAATGTAATAGATAACAGAAAAGTTAACTTTATCCAAGATACAGTTGTAGAAATTAAGCGTGAAGAAAAGTTGGTTGTACTTGAGAATAATGAAATAACATACGATTATTTAGTTGTCGGATTAGGATTTGAGTCTGAAACTTTTGGTATTAAAGGATTAAAAGAGCATGCTTTTTCAATTGCAAATATTAATGCTGCTCGTCGTATAAGAGAACATATTGAATATCAATTTGCTAACTATAATAATGACAGTGAAAATCGTGATGAACGCTTAACGATCGTTGTAGGGGGAGCTGGCTTCACCGGTATTGAGTTTGTTGGAGAACTAGCAAATCGTATACCTGAGTTATGTCGTGAATATGATATTGATGAACATAAACCACGTATTATATGTGTAGAAGCAGCACCAACTGTATTACCAGGATTTGATCCAGAGTTAGTGGAATATGCAGTAGGTCATTTAGAACGTAAAGGTGTAGAATTCAAAATAGGTACCGCTATAAAAGAATGTACAACAGAAGGTATCATTGTTGCAAAAGGTGACGAAGTAGAAGAAATAAAGTCAGAAACTGTTGTATGGGCAGCGGGTGTTCGTGGGAATAGTATTGTTGAAAATTCAGGCTTTGAATCAATGCGTGGTCGAGTAAAAGTAGAAGCTGATTTACGTGCTCCTGGACATGATGATGTATTTATCGTAGGTGATTGTTCATTAATGATTAATGAAGAAATTAATCGCCCATATCCACCGACAGCCCAAATCGCAATGCAACAAGGTGAAACGTGTGCGAAAAATTTAGCTGTGCTCGTAAGAGAACAAGGAGAATTAGAACAATTTAAACCAGATATAAAAGGAACAGTATGTTCATTAGGTGATGATGACGCCATTGGTGTTGTATTCGGTAAGAAAATCACAGGCTCAAAAGCTTCATTTATGAAAAAAATGGTAGATAATCGCGCACTATTTTTAGTAGGTGGACCGTCATTAGTAATGAAAAAAGGAAAATTTAATATATTTTAAACATAAGGCTCTTTTCGTATAATTTATTGCTAAATTTATTGAAATAGACACGTTGTATGCGTGTTTATAGCTCAATAAGCTATGCAACAATCTATGCGAAAATTAGCCCAAACATAAAAAGAGCAATTGCATAAAACTTGTGCTATTGCTTTTTTTAGGTTCTTCTCGTAAATTTATTACCAAATATTAAAGTGTTTAATGCAATAAAGGTATGTAAAATTAATGTTTGCGTCCTATAAGATACATTCATGAGGTTTGTAGTAAGTCTATAAATAATATAGGGGTTGTATAAATATGGGGAGAGAAGATAGAGGGAAAGTATGGCTAGCAGTTGCAGGTGTAGTCACATCAAATAATGGCGAATGGCTCGTTGTTAAGAAGAAATATGGTGGACTCAAAAATAAATGGTCCTTTCCTGCTGGATTTGTAGAACATAATGAAACATTAGATGAAGCTATTTTGCGCGAGGTTTATGAAGAAACGGGAATTACTTGTGAAATAGAAGGAATGATTGGCTTGAGAACAGGTGTTATTAGTAATGACATAAGTGATAATATGGTGTTGTTCTCATTAAAAGCTCAGAGTGAAGAAATCGTTATTCAAGAAAAAGAGCTGTATGACGCAGCATTTATCTCACCTGATGACTTAGTGAAAGATCCAGATTCATCAATATTACTCATTCGGTTTTCACAAATGGAATTGCAAAACAGAAAGATGTATGACGACATAAACCCAGGTAGTCAATTTGGTTATACTAAATATAAATTGTTTCTATAAGGTTAAGCTCGTATAACTTGTCCCTATTTTTCCTGAGAGATTTGTTCATACAATGCACATAGACAGAATTAAGCCTTAATTAATTATTTGAAAAAGTGTGATTAGAGAAGGATACAGTTGTAAAACACCCTTGTAATCGCTTACATAAGTACTTTTTCGTCAATAACGTACCTTTCCTTATAATAAATTTGTTGGTAATATTATCAGAAAATTTAAATTAAAATAAAAACTAAATGGAGGGTGTTATTGATGGAAGCTATTTCAACCGAGAAAAAAGAATGTCCATATTGCTCTGGTAAAGGCTATATACAACTATTATTAGGTGGATCAGAAACATGTACTAACTGTGGAGGTAGTGGAAAAAAATAATGAATATTACACGATAGAATATGCTGAATAAGTGCATTTGTATTGTTGCCTTAATCTTCAGTTTGAATGAAAGCTCTCTTTTTACGTTATAAATATAGCAAAGTGTTTTGTACTTGACCTCTATATCATCATTCAGTACACTTAATGGTGGTAGCTGGAGGTGAGTAATTGAAATGAGTGTACCAATGAGTGTACCGGTTTTAATCATATCAATACTGTTATTTTTTATTTTATTCTTTGGAATAGGATTCCTTCTAAATATGGTTTTACGAATGACTTGGATTATGGCAATTATTAGCCCACTTATTTTTATACTAATTATTGATAAGGTCAGATTTATAGATTATTTTACTGAACCAAGTGCATCATTTACAGATTTATATGAAAATTTAATATCGTTAGCTCCAGCTGATATTATCATATTAGTTAGCGGTTTAATTGGTGCTATTTGCTCAGGAATTACAATAAAAATATTACGGGCAAAAGGTTATCAAATGTTCTAAAAGGAGATCTCAAAATTTTGAGGTCTTATTTTTTTGTTAATTTTTGTTGTTTTTACATATCGAATTTCTCATCAATAACGTTATAATTTCACTGTTTCAAATAAGTGACATCGTAAATCAAATTGGAATGGATTTTCTATAATTACAACAATTTTTCCTCCCTCATGAATATTTCTTTCTCTTTTTGGAAAGTAATAGATTCGTGAGAGGAGTGAAAAATAAAAAATGAGTTTACTAAGAACAATTACTAGAAGAGCAGTAATGACTATGCTATTAGTTGCTGCGTTATTTGTTACTTTTCAGTCATTTTCCGGTGTTGAGGCTAAGTCAATTATCGGTTGGGTGCAAAATAACTATCATAAATCTACTTTAGTACAGGATGAAGTTTTACCGGAATATAATTATTTACAGAGAAACATAAGCTTACCTTCTAAATTGTTAAACCGAGTCGCTGTAAATCCAACGGAAATTTCATCAAGTGAAGAGGTAAATGCGGAACTAAGTCTTGAGGATCTTGACTGGAGTAAATATCCGTCAATGAAGGTGACAGCAACAGGATATACTGCAGGCTATGAATCAACTGGAAAAACACCTAATCATCCACAATATGGTATTACATACTCTGGGGTGAAGGTGAAAAGAGATTTATATTCAACTGTAGCTGCAGACCTAAGAGTTTTCCCAATCGGAACGATTTTATTTATCCCGGATTATGGGTATGGTGTTGTTGCGGATAAAGGCGGTGCCATTAAAGGCAATAAAATTGATTTGTACTATGAAACTGTTGAAGAAGTATATGAGGAATGGGGTAAAAAAACCGTTGAAGTTTATATTATTGAACGAGGAACAGGTAAGCTTACTGAGCAAGATTTAACTGTCTTAAATGAGAATGAAGCTATGCAAGTGTTCCGACAACAATATATAAATTCGAAAAATTAAGAAAAGTTTTGTGCAAATTTATTGTTTAACAAAAAATAATAATAATCAATATAAATAGCCTAACATAAAGGTAATGGTGACTCATAATATTATAGAGTCACCATTTTTTACATACTAATCAAATATTGTAAAAGGAGCGTTAAAAAAATTCCAGTTAAGCCACCGAAGAACACTTCAATAGGTTGATGACCTAATAATTCTTTCAACTCCTTACGCTTTTCTTCCTGAGGCTTCTTAGGCCATAATTTTGCTTCTCCAACGAATTTATTGAAGTCAGACACGAGTTGATTTAACACAGTTGCTTGTTCACCGGCGTGACGTCTGACACCAGTTGCATCAAACATAACGATAATTGCAAATACAGCCGATAGGGCAAATATAGGTGAACCAAACCCCTCTTCTATAGCAATGCCTGTCGTTAATGCTGTTACAGCTGCCGAATGAGAGCTGGGCATTCCTCCTGTACTAGTTAGTAATGACCAATCAATTTTTTTGGTAGCAAAAAACTGAATTGGAACTTTGACAAATTGTGCAAAGAAGATTGCAAGTAATGCAGACCATAAAGGAAAATTTGACATTAATTCCATTTGACTAAAACGCCCTTTCTTGCTGATATAATTAAAAGAATATGATACGCTTTTCTAAATGTCCAGTTTCAGTATCCATCTCCAACGAGTATTAGAAGATGAAAAGCTCCTTTGCATCTGTACTTGTTAGGGGATGCCTAAAAGATCTAGCTAATGTGCTCATCTCTTTTGATATGTGAGCGCTTACGCTTTTTGGAGGTAAGATACCTTGGCCAATTATCCATTAGAATACTATCAATTTTTTATAAAATTTAATGAGGGAGATTATTACACATGTCATGACCTTCTTGAAGAAATATGGATGACTGAAAAGCATAATTACTTCTTAAAAGGACTTCTTCAAATGACAGTAGCGCTTTATCATTATGGCTATGGAAATGTAGAAGGCGCACGTTTAATGATGAGAGCAGGGCATCAATATATTCAAAAATACCGTCCATCTTATTGGGGTATTAATTTGGAAGAAGTCAACGAATTTATTGAAAAATGCCTTATTATTATACCACAAGATGTGGAGCGGGTACCTTTCGAAAACATTGACCGTTTGCCTAAACTACCTACATTATTATTATACTTAAATGAAGAACGAGAAGAATAATTTGAAATGTTTTCTTTTTGTAAATTTATTCGTTATCATAGATGTGGAGGTGTATAACATGTTTATTGTGAAAAATGATTTAGATTTTACTCAAGCATGTGAGGTCATTGTCATTGGTTTATTTGAGAAAAATAAACAGTTGAGTGGCTTAGCTGCTGAGGTTGACACGGTTCTGGAAGGTCAAATTACTAACATGTTAAAGGAAGGGGATATTTCAGCAAAGAAGAAGGTTATTTCAAAAGTACATACATTAGGAAAATCATCTATAAAGCGTTTTTATTTCGTTGGCTTAGGAAAAGAAGATCAACTTACATTTGAGATTGCCCAACAAGCTTTTGGTAAATTATTCAAACAACTGAAAAATGAGAAATTTGAAGAGGTTGCAATTGCAATAGATTCGTTTGCAACAAAAGATATCGATGTATTTGATATATCGCATGTCATAGGTGAAGCGTTACCATTAGCTACATATCAATTTGCTAACTATAAACAAAAGTCAAATGAACCTAACAAAGAAATAACACATATTACAGTATATAGCGAACATGATGTTAAGGAAATTGAGGCTAGTCTGGCAGTTGGATATGCATATGGAAAAGGTACAAACTCTGCACGCACGCTTGTAAATTTACCTGGAAATATGCTAACTGCAACTGATATGGCAAATTATGCTATTGAACTAGCAAAAAGGTATGAATTTGAGTATGAGATTTTAGAAAAGGAAGATATGGAAAAATTGGGTATGGGAGCATTCCTTGCTGTAAATCAAGGCTCTGTTGAACCACCTAAAATGATTGTACTTAAATATCAAGCACAAGAAAAATGGGAAAACGTGATTGGCCTAGTTGGGAAAGGTATAACTTTTGATACAGGTGGTTATTCAATTAAACCTAAAAATGGGATTGTTGGTATGAAAACAGATATGGGTGGGGCAGCATCCGTACTTGGAGCTATGGAAGTGATTGGAGAGTTACGTCCAGATCAAAATGTAGTTGCTGTTATACCAGCAACTGACAACATGATTAGTGGTAATGCGCTGAAACCTGATGATGTCATTACTGCAATGAGTGGGAAGACTATTGAAGTACTAAATACAGACGCAGAAGGTAGATTAGCCTTGGCAGATGGGATAACATATGCAAAGCAGCACGGAGCTAATTACCTTATTGATGTTGCTACATTAACTGGTGGTGTTATCGTAGCTTTAGGAGAAGATATGACAGGTGCTATGACAAACAATGAACCGTTGTTTGAGAAGCTAGTTGAAGCGTCATATGAAGCTAGCGAACCGATTTGGCGTTTACCAATAACAGAAAAAGACAAAGATAGAGTACGTAATAGTAAGATGGCAGATTTAAACAACTCACCTGGGCGGGAAGGTCATGCCATTATGGCAGGAACTTTCATTGGTGAATTTGCAGAGGATACCCCTTGGGTTCATCTTGATATTGCTGGAACTGCAACAACTAGGTCTCAACATGATTTAGGTCCAGCAGGTGCTACAGGAGTAATGGTAAGAACACTAGCAACATTTGTTGAACGCTTTAGTGACAGTAATAACTAAAGGTTCAATGCCCAAGCTCCTTCGCTACTTTTACTAAATCACTACTGCTAATTGAGGTTTTTTGTATTGTTTTGGCAAGGCTCTTTTCGTACCCTTAAATTAACACGTAGAAACAGCAATCAATACGAAAACAGCCAGTAGTAAAGAATTAAAACGGCATTTACAGTGCAGAAATGAATAAGGAAATAAATAAAAGCTTGTAGAGCGAAAATTCTACGAGCTTTTTTCGTGTGACCAAGTTTTACTATGAGTATCGATATTGATTTTGTAAATAATAATTGGGTATATATTAATATTTGAAGAGGGAAGAGCATGAGATTAACGATTTTCGTTGTAATAATATTTATTAATTTTGGAATGTCAAGTTCAATTGCTGCGGCCAAGCAAAATCATACGGTAACAATTATTGTGAAATCCTCACCAACATCTCTTTATGAGAGTAAAATGACGATAAAATCAAAGGAAGTTATTTCAAAGTTAAAAGACAGTAAGGGTGTGCATACAACAGAGCATATGCCGTTATCAGATACTTTTGTCGTAATAAAAAGTAATGGAGTGAGCCAGACATTTTTTGTAAATAGCAATTGGCAACTTTACAATACTGAACAGCAAAAAAAGTGGAATATTCCAAGTAAGTTAGTTTCACAACTTAAAGATATTCAACAAAAGCTTAAAGCTCAGCACTATGGTGCGATTATCCCATGGCAACAAGTTAATGAGATAATTCCAAAGTATAGTTCGTTTAAAATTATTGATATTGAAACGGGTTTATCTTTTAATGGTCAACGAAGAGCAGGCAGTAAGCATGCTGACGTTCAGCCAATTACTAATGAGGATACAAAAATCATGAAGCAAATATTTAATGGGAGGTGGAGCTGGAATAGACGTGCAATCATTATTATGGCTGATCATCAGAAAATTGCTGCTTCAATGCACGGTATGCCTCACGGAAGTGGTGCCTTAATCAATGGATTCCCTGGACACTTTTGTATACATTTCAAATCTAGTACAACCCATTCATCAAGAAGTGAAGATTTCTCTCATCAATTAATGGTTCGAAAAGCAGCAGGCGTCACAGGTGAATATTTTTTATCTATTTCTCCAATGGAGCTAATTGATTCTTTTTTGTTCAGTGTCAACCAACGCGACTTACATATATTTTCAGCAAGTGTAATAGGAGATAAAAGAAAGATTGCAGAGGACTATTTCAACAAATTTAATTCCTTAGAAGGGATTACCCGTACATCGCCCATACCTTCTGTAAAAAGCACTGGATCTCTTGTTGTAGATATCCCTCTGAAAGTTGAATATTATGGAAAAGATTTAGGGGCAGTTCAAAAAATCATTCATTTCTATGTTACAAGAAAATCATTCGTTGACCCTTGGAAACTTGACATTGAAGAGGTTAGGAAGCAAATTTTTTTTGATTGATTTTTCAATCAGGTGAAGTATGTTCCCCACCTGATTTACCGATATTCAAGTTTTCTTGAGTTAACTTATGATACTTGAGGTTTTAGCAAGTCTTCAAAAGATGCTGCTGTTATCGGTTTACTATAGTAATAACCTTGAATTGTATGACATCGTAATTTATCTAAGTATCTCACTTGTTCCTCAGTTTCGACGCCTTCTGCTATGACCTTAAGGTTTAACTGTTGGGCCATTGTTGTAATACTAGAGACAATAGCAGCATCTTTCGGATTATTTGTTATATCACATATAAAAGATTTATCAATTTTTAATTTATCTACTGGGAAATTTTTTATATGACTTAGAGAACTATAGCCTGTACCGAAATCATCAATTGCGATTTGAACGCCGATTTTTTTTAAATCATCAAGTACATTTAGTGCTCTATCTATATCGATTGTTACACTTTCTGTTACTTCTAGTTCAAGGAAATATGGGTCAAGCTGTGATTTATTTAAAGCTTGTTGAACTGTGTCCCTTAGGTTATGTTGAAAGAATTGGCGCATCGATAAATTAACAGATGCTTTTAATGTATCAAACCCTTTGTTATGCCATTTTTTCAGTTGTTGGCAAGTTGTTTCTAACACCCATTGTCCTAAAGGTACTATTAATCCTGTCTTTTCAGCAATAGGAATAAATGTTGCTGGAGATATGTATCCTCTTTGCGGATGAACCCATCTTATCAATGCTTCGACGCCTACTATTTCTCCAGATAAAACATTAATTTGAGGTTGATAATGCAATGTTAATTCATTTCTTTCAATCGCATTTCTTAATTCGCTTTCGATCATGATTTGTTCATATGCCTCTTTCGTCATCTCTTGATCAAAAGTCTTAAATGTATTCCCGACCTCTTTTGCCTTATATAGTGCAGTACTAGCATTTTTTATAAGAGTGTCTACATCTGTTCCATGATTTGGATATATTGCGATTCCAATACTAGCTGTAATATGGAAAGTGAACCCTTTGGCTACGATGGGTTCTTGAATTGTTGATAAAATATCTTGTGCATATTTATCTGCATGTTTTTCTTGAATTCCTTCAATCAAGACTGCAAAAGCAGCACTTACCTTTGCAACCGAAATTTGGTCATTTGTTAGTGAATTAAGCCTTTTAGCAATCGTTTGTAAAAACAAATCACCTATATCATGTCCAAGAGAATGATTTACGTTTTCGAAACGGTCTAAATTTATATACAAAATGACGATATTCTTGCCAAGTATCTGATTTTTTATTGCTTGCCTCACTTTATTAATAAATAATTGTCGGTTTGGTAGGTGTGTCAATTCATCGTAATAGGCAAGTTCATTAATCTTGTTTTGTGCTTGCCAATATGCAGTAATGTCATTTAATGAATATATAATATTTGTAATTTCATGGTTGTCATCAAATATAGGAGCCGCATTAACAGAAAGAACTAGCTTATGACCATCACCACGTTCAAGAAAGCAGTGTTTATTCATAATAGCAGTTTTAGTTGTTAATATAGGTTCGTAAATAAATTGACTACTAAGGATAGGTGTACCATCTAGTTTAGATATTTTCCAAAAGGGGTCAGCGACGTTTTTTTGTAAAATATCTTCTTTTTTTAAACCGATTAAGCTTTCAAAGGCAGGGTTAATAAATGTCAGGTCACCCTCTCGATTTACAATAATAATTGAACTTGGAATTGTTTCAACAATGACGGATAGTTTCTTTTCATTTGTATAGAGTGCCTTTTCTACTCTTCGCTGTTGATTCATTGGTCCTGCTATTGTTGTAAGGTATATTCCTTTCAACATGAAAAGAGTTCCGATAAGAAAATATATGTGTCCAAGGAGGTTTATTAAATCATGGTGGTAGTGCGAAAATGTAACCAACAATTGACCGAGTATAAACATGATTAGTGCGTTAATGATTATTAAATATGAATACATCTTAACAGATCGGTAACGTTTGTGGAGTATAACGATAGTTCCAAAATAGAACAAGCATACAATGTATGTTAGAAGCCTATGTATCGGTGTTATGCCACCATTCGATTCGTATAACTTAGGAAAATGAACAGCCCAGTTAGAAAGTGACATAAATAAGATAACTGATACCAGTGTAGAAATACTATATATAATCCACTTTTTATGCGTGATCAGTACTAAATCATTAGAATAATAAATAACAAATAATGATGAAGCTAACAACACTTGGATGATTATCCAGAACCAAGCAGATGTTTCTATGGAATGAGTGACTATAAACTGAGGCATTCCATCATAAGACAAGAGCCGAAATAGATTTAATAATGAGAGAGTCCAAAAAGTAGCACTTATGTATAATTGACGTCGTGACATTTTTGAGGGTGGAATAAATCCGTTTTGTGTTGAAATAGTAGTGGTTATTGCTATACAAATAAATCCAACAATAATATAAATAGGAAAGTAGAATTGTTCAGAGATGACATGAGTATTGTTAAAAAAAAACACTGCAATCATAAAAATAACGGAAGCGATAAAAGTAAAAACAGAGAATTGTTGTTCTTCTTTGCTTAAATGAATGTTTAATTTATTCATTGTCATATATCGATCTCCTCGGAAAAAATATATTCCCAGAATTTATTATATTTTAAATGAAGAAAAATGTCAAATATTGCGAATTTTGTTTTTTCTATGCTTGTCATTGTTTTCGTGGAAGGAAACATACGAATATATTTTAGGGAGGAGGACGAGTCTAAAATTAACAATCTTAATAATATTCTTACAAGTAGTTTATACTCTCCTTAATACTGTTTGTTAAACTAAGGTTGCGGTCCCTTCATATTGTTAACAATTTTCAAGTGATAAGGAGAGTTATAATGGTGGAACTTAAGTTAGTTATTCCAGTCCTTATATTTCTTTTATTTTACCTGTTATTTGCAGTGATTCTATTGCGAAAATAATAACTTATTCATTATTCGATAGAGGAATTCGAAATAAAAACTCCACACCATGATTCCTATTAAAGACAGTAATTTCTGCATTGTGTATATCTACGATTCGTTTTACAATAGTCAACCCAAGGCCAAAATTTCCTTGCTTACCTTTCGTATAGGGCTTAAATAAGTCTTCGACCTCATCATCTGGAATAGTGGGTCCATCGTTCCAAATAGAAATAATTATTTGCCCATATTCTTTATTCATCGTAATTTTGATTATATTGTTCACATATCTTAAGGCATTATCAATAATATTTTCAAAGGCTATTCTCCATTGCTCTCGATCACCAGTTATCGTAATGCTTAAAAGAGATAGTTCAAATTGAATATCTGCTCGTTGAAGCTGGAATTGCGAATAAACTTCTTCAATGACCTCTTTTACATTAAATGTTTCATCCATAGTTGGCTGCTGGGCGAGATAATTGAGCTTAGTAAGATACAGTAAGTCCTTAATTTTAGTTTCTAATCTCTTCGATTCGTTTTCAATCGTTTCAGCAGTTTGTTCTATCGTACCATTTGGATAAATACCGTCACGAATTGCTTGAGCAAAGCTTCGTATGACCATCACTGGTGTTTTTAAATCGTGAGATACGTGTTGAAGCATGGTTTGTTGCGCTTTATCCTGCTCTTTTAGTTGTACTCTCATTTTTTCTATCGATTGAGATAAAACTCCTATTTCATCTTGCCGTTCAACAATCATAGGTTCATCCCACTGTCTGTTTGCAATATGATGCACATGCTCTTTCATTTGAACAATAGGTTTTGATAGCCATTTAGCAAACAAAAATGCTAATAAGAGTCCACCAATTAAGACGAATAACATCAATTGTACTAGCCGAGAAAATAGTGTGTGTACTAGCTCTTTACGGTATGAATCCCACATAAAAGAAATTATAAAACCTTGTTCAACACCCTTTGGTCGCAATATCTGTATTTTACTAATGGTGTAATAGATCGTCTGTCCTTGAACAAGTGTTTCATAACGAGCAGTTCCTTCCTTTTGATTCCGAGCATTAATGTACATGTTAGTTAATGTTTGTATTGGAAGGATAGCGTTTTCAATAGTGTTTCCCCTGGCATCTAACACAACGTGGTTTACGGAGCGAGCATTTTGCTCACTTTGTTGTTGTTCAAGTGAGTTTTCCGAAGGCGTATAATTATTTGTCATTTGTAGCTGTGAGTTTTCAATTGTCGTGAAAATTTCGTTTGTAAAAAAAGAGTTCAGTGTGTTAGGAATAAATGTAACTAATGTCACTCCGATAAAGATGATTAATCCAGCAAATACAATAGAAATTTGAATTGACAGGGGCCAATTTTTCATGTTGCTTCAACCGTTCGATATCCGAAACCATATAATGTTTCAACACGCAATTCTGTAACCTTTTTGCGAACTCTCCGTACTAAATCATCAACAACTCTGTCCGAACCGAAGTAATCACTTCCCCAAATATAATCAAGAACTTGTTCACGGGAAAATGCTTGCCCTATGTTTTTAACAAATAATAATAATAAATCAAATTCCTTTGATGATAGTACAACTTCTTCATTTTCTTTGTGTACAGTTCGTTTTTCTTCGTTAATCACATAATTTCCATAATGAATGGCATTATGGACCGTTTGCTTACCATAAACTCTAGTTAATAGTTTTTTTGCGCGGATAACTAACTCTTTTGGTAAAAACGGTTTAGCTAAGTAATCATCACTTCCTAATTCCAATCCAATGATACGGTCTAGATCTTCATCACGAGCTGAAATAAAAATAACCGGTGTTTGTTCATCGTGCTCTTTAATCGCTTTAATTAATTCATAGCCATCTATATCTGGGAGCATTATATCTAAAATCCATAGGTTTGGCTGATCTTTTATTGAGTTTTTAGCGTCAAGTCCTGTATGAAACGATTTTACATGCCACCCCTCATTTTGCAAATACGTAGATAATATTTGGTTTAAATTCATTTCATCCTCAACTAGATATATCGAATAACTCAATGGAAAAAAGCCTCCTCATATATGTCTTCACAACCATAAGAGGCGTATGCATTTACGCCCCTTATGGTAATATCATTATAACTTTTTTTAAGGTGTTAAGAAAAGGGCTAACCTCCCATTCGATCGTGACATTGTGGGCTTAGACATTACTTATATTTTATATTATAGGCAATATTGTCAAAGAATTATCAAGGAATTGTGGGAAATTATGTGATGTATTATTTCATTGCTTTAAAATGTATTTTATTAGTGTTGGCTGGGTGTTTCCTTGTTTGAAACAACATTGAATAAATCCACCATCTAGCTGCTTCAATTTAACTTTAATAGCAACAGAAAATTTTTGACCCTTTTCTCGAACTAATTGCTGTTGTTCGTACATACGTATATATGTGAGTTTGTGGCATCTTTTCTTTAGCTCGGATGAAGACATAGTACATCTAATGGAGTTGCTTTAATTAATAACAATAGCAAAAAAGAAAAGAGCCTTTGTTAACCCTCTTCTCGAACTAATTGTTGTTGTGCGTGCTAAGCAATTAAATACGTATATAATGCGAGTTCGTGGCATCTTTTCTTTAGCTCGGATGAAGACATAGTACATCTAATGGAGTTGCTTTAATTAAATAACAATAGCAAAAAGAAAAAGAAAAGAGCCTTTGTTAACCCTCTTCTCGAACTAATTGCTGTTGTTCGTACATACGTATATATGCGAGTTCGTGGCATTTTTTCTTCTATAAAGCTAAGACGATCGCGTGACATATTTATTAACTAGTTTAGGAACAATAGCGACAAAGCTTTATGAATAGCCCCAACGCAATAAAAAGAGGAGATTGATCAATAATAAGTGATCAATCTCCTCTTAAAAAAGCTTTTAGATATTATAAAAATCTCAACCAAACATATGCATGTGCGATGATAAGTGAAACGATTGTAATCGGTGCACCAATTTTTAAGAATTCAATATAGCTAAATCCTTTACCTTCTCTAGATGCCATACCAGCTACAATAACGTTTGCAGATGCTCCAATAAGTGTACCATTTCCACCTAAACAAGCACCAAGAGCGAGTGACCACCATAATACATCTATTTCTGGTGAAGCTGGAGTTAAGCCCATTCCAATTGCCATATCTTGAATTAATGGAATCATCGTAGCAACGAAAGGAATGTTATCAATTGTTGCAGAAGCAACACCTGATACCCAAAGTATTAAAAGAGACGCTGTACCAATATCTCCACCTGTTACCTCTAGTGCTTTTTCAGCTAAGCTTCCAATTAAACCAATATCAATAAGTCCACCTACTAATGTAAACAAACCTACGAAGAAGAAGATTGTTACCCATTCAACAGATGCAAATACTTCTTCTAAATCATGCTCTTTCACACCAATTAGCATTAACAATGTTGCTCCAGCCATTGCAATAACTGCCGCAGGAATATGGAAGATACTATGAAGTACAAAGAAACCTAAGATTGTCAAAAGAAGCACTGATAATGATTTTTTCATTAAAACAGTGTCTTTTATGTAATCTTTTTCATTCAAGTTCATTAATTTATCAATAAGAGCTGGGTCTGCCTTCATTTGTTTTCGATAGATAAAGTAGATAATTACAAAAGTAACAGCCATAATCACAAGCACGATTGGAGCTAGATTAACTAAAAACATATTAAACGTTAAATGTGAGTTTGCTGAACCAATCATAATGTTCGGAGGGTCACCAACAAGTGTTGCAGTACCACCGATATTCGAAAAGATGATTTCTGAAATTAAAAAAGGAACTGGATTTACTTTCAAAATTCGTGTAATAGAAAATGTAACAGGTACGATTAGTAATACTGTCGTTACATTATCTAAAAATGCTGAACCTACTGCAGTCAACAGTGAAAGCGCAAGTAGGATATTCATCGGCTTCCCTTTAGCTAGTTTTGCCGTTTTAATGGCAACATATTGGAAAACTCCTGATTGACTCGTAATAGAAACAAGAATCATCATACCAATTAATAAGGTAATAGTTTCCCATTCAATATGGTGCTCATACGCTGCTTCTAAATCAACGATGCCTAAAAAGATCATTAATCCAGCACCTAATAGGGCGATGACAGCACGGTTAATTTTTTCTGTAATGATAAATGCATACGATATTAAAAATATCGCAATAGCTGCAAAATATTGGAAGTCACTTACTCCCGTTGTTACTGCTTCATACAATGATATTCACTCCTCTAATATTTATCTGTAGCTTCTAGTTGTCAGCGATAACTTTTCCACCACATTTTGGACATACAAGTGCTGTTATATCAATATTTAAGTCTTCGACAAAAAAAGAAAAGTCGCCTTTCTCACAATCGACTTTTAACAATCTGTCGATTAGTAGTTTTTTTGATTTAGAGCCAGAGACGGATGTATCAATCACTTCAATATGTTCATCTTTTTCTGCATTATCTTCCAGTAAAAGCTTTCCAACTGTTTCATCTTCCGTCCGCCAGCCACGGCCAACAACATGTTGCTCAAGTTGACTATGAGAGGCATTATTCAAAACTTTTTTCGCCAAGCTCACGAGTTGCTCATTCGTTAAAGAACCAAAATCTAAATCATGACCATGTTTATCCCAGTACCCCTTAAGGTGTCCTTCGGTTAAAATAAACTTCACCATTTTATGAATGACAACGTTTTTCATAACTTTCCTCCTTATGTCCTCAGTTCTCTAAAGAACATTATATGTGTTTTTACTGTTAGACTCAAACAAAGAATAAATTTATTCTTTGTTTTTTTTTAGGATTATAACCATTCTTTATATAGGAAGAAAGTAGGCTATTATCCTGGTTGATTTGTGCACATATTTTTTTTTCTGAAGGCTCTTTTCGTAACCTTTGTTCATATTTTTCCTAAAAATGAACATTATTATGAGAACTCTTTAATATTAAATGTAGAAAAAGATGCCACGAATGTGAT
The DNA here is from genome assembly GCF_033963835.1 of Cytobacillus sp. IB215665. Taxonomy (NCBI): domain Bacteria; kingdom Bacillati; phylum Bacillota; class Bacilli; order Caryophanales; family Bacillaceae; genus Cytobacillus; species Cytobacillus sp. IB215665. The sequence goes on along the minus strand of NZ_JAXBME010000008.1, from coordinate 40,806 downwards.
TGTATACGTGCTAATATCTATAGATGAAAAGCAGCAATCAAATCAATGCAAAAACAGCCTTTTGAAAAAAACTAGATCTATTCACTATGAATAGTGAGCCTTTTCGGGGTGTCTGTTTACATAATGAATAGCTCCCCACAGTATACATGCAGCAAGTAGAAATAATACTGAAGTAACAAAAAATACAGAAGATATGCCAAAATAACCAGATAACACTCCACCCATCATTGGTCCGATGACATTACCTAAAAACCGAAAACTAACATTGTATCCTAGTACTTCACCTTGCATAGCAACCGGTGAGACTTGACGGATATATGCAGTTGTGCAGGGGATTAGACCACCTACTGCTATACCGAAAATAAATCTAGCAACAACAAGTTGCCAAAATGAATTTGCAAATCCTTGTGGAATAAATGTAACAGAAGAAAATACTAGAAGAAGGACAAGTACTTTTTCATGACCAATTTTATCACCTAAATTTCCCCATTGTCTTGTTGCTAGTAAGTTACCGAAGCCCGTTGCAGAAAAAGCCATACCTGCTAAAAATGCTATATTTGATCCACTGGTAAGGTCAATGACGTATAATGCTAGCAAAGGCTGAACGCTGAAATTCGCAATTTGGATCAAAGTAGTTACTAAGAGAATGGTAATGAGTATTGGCTGGTGTAAGATATGGGTAAGTACCTCTTTTCTTGAGTATGTTTGTTGTTTATCTTTCTTCTTACTTTGTCTAACTTCTTTAATTCCAAGTAAAACGACAATTGTAGCTAGTAATATACCAGCTGATGTAAGAATGAAAGTGTATTGGAAGCCCACAGCATCAGCTAATAAACCACCTAACAAAGGACCGAAGAGCCCTCCTGAAACAGTACCCATTTGTAATGTACCTAAAGTCTTACCTGCTTCTTCTTTCGGAGTTTGTGCAGATATAAGAGCTAAGGAGGTGGGAATAAAGCCTGTCACTACTCCCATCAAAAGACGTAAAGTAAAAAGTTGCTCAACACTTTGAACAAATGCTATTAATAGAGTACATAGCGCAATTCCTGACCCCGATATTAACAGAACCTTTTTATGACCATGTTTGTCTCCAAACCTTCCCCATATGGGAGACATAAAAAAAGCAGTTAAAAAAGTTATTCCAAATACAAAACCAGCCCAACGTTGTACATAGTCAGCAGAAAAATCCCCCATCGTTTCAATGAAAAGGGATAAGAATGGCATGATCATTGTGGCACTTGCAGCAACAAAAAAGTTTGCAAACCACATGATTAGTAGATTTCTATTTTTAATTGAAATGATAAACACCTCTTAGATGTAAGATATTGTTATCAACATATTATATATGAGAAAACTACAGAATGAAATCATTTAATACGATACCTTAGTTGACGAAAAATTGCTTATATTTAGCTATTTTCACACTTGTTATTGAAAAATACTTAAAAGAAGTTAACGGACTCTTAGGCTAGACGTTATCTAGGGTACTCATGTTAACTATGATTTAAGCATAACGGGTTGTTCCTTCTGCTAATATTGGCATTGGCACAAAGAACAAATAGTATTTGTGAAACTCTTTAGCTGCAGAATAACCGTGCTGACAAGAGCCTTTTTAAAAATATTCTTTTTCTAGATTTATTAAGTTATCAATACTTTGAAGTGCCCAGGCACTGTTGTCTTCTTGTAGTTGTTCTTTCATAATTTCAAGAGCTGTGCGTAAAGATTTTTCATAGTCTAGGATGTTTCCGTTATATAGCTTAACCATTTTCTTAGGAATGTTTGCTTGTTCACCAAAGGCTAACGCCCGACGTTCATGAAACAATGGGACGTTAATTTGTTTAGGGTTATGCAGATCTCCTTGCATCGGGTGGGTAATAACAGCTTTAATCTTGACTAAATAATGGTTTTCCCGAATGTTAGTAATTTCTCCAACATATTTCCCAGTTTTATATATCGCTGTAACGATGTCACTGGTTTGGAAGTGATTTTGTGTCAAAACGTATTCCTCCATTCATTAATATTTTGCTGTTATCGCATTATTTCTGCTTTATGAAGGTTAGCATTTGTAGCATTTTATCATCGTAAAAATGATGACGCATTTATATAACTAACGTAATTCAAATAATATAGCAACAGAGTATACGAAAAAGCGTTCATATTTAATTACAATTATGAAGTAAAAAGTGCATATTGACAAAAGATTAGTTTTTAATTGTGGTGGACTTGCTTTTTTTATATGATAATAGTTGATATAAAAAAAGAGGGAGACTAAATCCATGAAAAAAGTGATTGTTATGATATCAAGTCTGTTTTTCATTCTTGCTGCATGTGGCACTGCGGAAGTGAAGGAGGAAAACAATTCTTCAGATCAAGTACAACAAGAACAATCCAATGATGAAAACGATGAGCAACAAGAAGAAAATAATGAAGAAGAAACTGAGGATAAGGTTGAGTATCCACAATTATCGGATGAAACTACAAATTTTCCAGTTGTTGAAATGAAAACAACAATGGGGATAATTACAATCAAGCTATTTCCGGAGCTGGCACCAAAGACAGTTGAAAATTTTCTTACACATAGTGAAAATGGCTATTATGATGGCGTAACATTTCATCGAGTTATTAATGAATTTATGATTCAAGGTGGCGACCCAGAAGGGAATGGGTATGGTGGAGAGAGCATTTACGGTCAACCTTTTGAAGATGAATTTTCACGTCAGCTTTTTAATATTCGAGGAGCACTATCAATGGCAAACAGTGGACCAAATACGAATGGTAGTCAATTCTTTATCGTTCAAAATAAGATTCTTCCTTCTGGATTTGAAGCGGAAATGGAGAAAGCAGGCTTCCCTGAAGACATAATCGCATACTATGTTGAAAATGGTGGAACCCCACATTTAGATTTTAAGCATACTGTTTTTGGACAAGTAATAGAAGGAATGGATATTGTCGATGCAATTGCTACCGTTGAAGTTGGAGAGAATGATAAACCAATTGAACCGGTAATTATCGAATCAATTAGTGTAATTGAGTAGCTGGAAAGGGTTGTGTAGATGAAAATACTCGCTATTTTATATTTGTTTTTGTATTTCCCTGAAGATAAAACGGAGTATATACCGGCAGTGTTAACATTTGTTATTTTTGCCATCGGTGCTTTTGTCACTTTCGTTATATTTAAAAAAGTTTCAGCACGTGAGGAACAAAGAGCAAAAATATTAGAGGAAAAACACCGAATTAAAGACCCTACTGAGTAAATTTCAGTAGGGTTCTTTTTGTATAGGATGGTATCGCCTTGCTTTTTGCTTTAAGTACTATTGAAAAATATATTTAAATCATACGACTGTGGAGTCTTTTCTAGTCTAACAATGATGTCGACTGAATAAATACATGAGTAGCTGTTCTAATTTAGTTACAAAAGCAACAAAATAACGCAAAGAGCCTTTGTATAATTGGAATGGATAGGGGGAAATCTATAAGAAAAATGTGTTCTTGGAGGTAACAATGTATAAAGTACTGTATCCTTTGTTATTTGTTTTAATTTTGACGATAGGTTGTACAGAAGAAAACCCAACAAAGGTAGATGTAGAAATGTATAATGCTGATGGAGATTCGCTTGGAACAGCAAAATTTTCAGAACAAAGCAAAGGTGTAAAAATTGAGCTTGATTTAGAGGGCTTACCTGAAGGCGAGCATGCAATACATATACATGAAACTGGTAAATGTGAACCTCCTGATTTTAAGTCAGCAGGTAATCATTTTAATCCAGAAGATAAAGATCATGGCCTGTTACAGCCTGAAGGACCACATGCAGGAGACTTACCTAATATTACCGTTAAAGATGATGGAAAAGTAAAAGTAGATATTACTGCCCCAGAAGTTACGTTAAAAGAAGATAAAAATTCATTACTCACTATGGAAGGTACAGCGCTCGTTATTCATCAAGATAAGGATGATGGAATGAGTCAGCCAGCAGGTGATGCGGGTGAAAGAATTGCTTGTGGGGTTATTTCTAAAGAGGAAAGCAAAGGTGAAGAAACATCTGATAAAGACGATAAAGATGAAAAAGGTAAAGAAGAGAAGGAAGAGGAATAAATTGATTATAATTATGATGACTAAGGAAACTGCAGGTTAGTGTAATTTTATAAAGATGCAATTGTTATTAAATGAGCACAGTAGGTAGAAAGATGCCATGATCACTAGGTTGATTCATACTTGTTACTTAGTAATTAAGACGAGAAAAAATACGAGAAAACCATTAAATAAATGTTGATATTGAAATCAGGTGGAGAATTTACCCCACCTGATTTACAATGACTTTAAAAAATACATGAATTAATTGTTTGTGAAGTTATTGGATTTATAATTGTTTGTTACTCATCCTAGTGCTTTCTTCAGTCTATCTAAACCATCATATAAAGTTTGTTTTGGGCAACCAATGTTCATTCTAACAAATCCATTACCAGCTATACCAAACTTACTACCTGGTTCTAAAGCTAGTTTACCTTCATCTAATAATTCTCTCTTAAGTTGTTCATCTGTCATGTGTAGACTACGGCAATCTATCCAGATCAAATATGAAGCATCGGGCTTAATCATTTTAAGGCTTGGTAGATGCTGTTTGAGATAACGATCAACAATCATAATATTTTCTTGCAAGTATGCAATTAAGCTCTTTAGCCAAACTTCTCCATACTGATACGCTGCTTCCATAGCAACCATGCCCAGTGCATTTACAGTATAGAATCCTTGCCTTTGTTGAACTTTTTGGAAAGCTAATCTTAGCTTCGTATTAGGTGTAATAATAGCAGCTGTTTGAAGACCCGCAAGGTTGAACGTTTTACTTGGTGCGATACAAGTAATAGTTTGTTGAGCAAACTTGTCATCAATTGATGCAATTGGAATATGAGTGCCTGCTAAAATAATATCTGAATGAATTTCATCTGAGATAATGGTAATGTTATGTAATGAGCATATTTCACCAAGTTTTGTTAGCTCACCTTTAGTCCAAACTTTCCCACCAGGATTATGAGGATTGCATAGGAAGAACAATTTTGTTTGTTTATCAATTAGTTGCTCGAGTTTGTCAAAGTTTATTTCGAACTTGCCATCGTCTAAATCAAAAGAATGATAGACTGGAATCCGGTCGTTTTTTATGACTAAGTCAAAGAACGGTGGATAGACTGGTGTTTGCATCATAACCTTATCCCCAGGTTTTGTGTACGCTTCGATGGCAGTTGCTAATGCAGGTACAATACCTGACGAGTAGGTTATCCAGCTATCTCGGATATTCCAATGATGTCTATTGTTCATCCATTTTTGAATAGCTTTTTTCGTTGATAGAGGTGGTTCTGAGTAGCCGAAAATACCGTGCTCTACTCTAGTCTGTATTGCTTTTAATACTTGTGGGGGCGCCTTGAAATCCATATCTGCAACCCACATTGGCAACACATCTTCTACACCAAAAACACGTTTAGTACCATCCCACTTAACAGAATTTGAATGTTTCCGATCAATGACTTGATCAAAAAAATGATTATCCATGTTCTTCACACCTACCCCTTTTTATTATACTTCTTTTTACAAAGGCTCCTTTGTAAACTCTTTGCTATTGTTTCTATATTAGCACCATAAAAAGTGGTTGTTTTATATGTTAGTCATCGTAGTAAAGAAGAAAAGGAGCCACGAACTTGCATTATATATGAGTTTAATTTCTAAGTACGAACAACTACTTTGCTTTTAGAGCATGTATATATTAATGCAACGGTTCAAAGGCCTACGACTCATCTTAATTAAATCAATTAGTTGTTGAACTAAGAACCATTAACCATTCGCTTAAACAATAGCAGATGAACTTCACTGTTTGAACACAATTTAAATGTATAATGATTACAAGAACAACTATTAGCTTAAGTATATATGAACATAGCAGGTGGGATTCTTACTGACTGATTGACAGATTCCACCTATAACTCATTATACAAACTAAGATTCATTGTTTGAACCCTTTATAGGAGTGAAAAATATGTTTCAACAAAAAATATTGATGCTTACTGTTATGCTATTCATTTTACTTGTAGGATGCAGTAATACACAACAATTCGAGCCAATTAATCTTCATCAATCCTCTGTGGTATCAGTAAATATAAAGGATGCAAGTCTATCTTTTATAGATGTTTCTAATAAGGAGCAGACGGTGTCTTGGGAAATAAATAGAGCAGTTACTGGAGGGTTGATGTTCCCTGATCAAGATACACTAATGTTATATGGGAAGAATGAAGAAAGTGTTTATTTGTATGAATTATCCACAGGGAAAGAATTAACCCCCTGGAAAACTGGAGCAGGAATTGTAAATGGAGTTCTTACCTCTGATAAAAGCAGTATTTACCTTGTTGATCAAAATAGAAATTCTATCCGAAAATTTTCTCTAACTGGTGAGGAGCTAACTGAAATAGAAGTTGGGAAGCGTCCATTTAGTATGTTTGAATCAAATGATGGAGAAAGAATATATGTCGTTAATATAGATGATACAAGTTTATCCGTAATAGATGCTATTAATAATGTGGTTATCGATACGTTTAACATAAATACTTTGCCTACAGGAGGACTATTACGAGAAGCGGATAAAGAACTGTGGCTAGGGGGGCATGGTAATGCGAATAAAATTGAGACGAATATTAGCGTGTTTTCATTAGAATCAGGAAAACTGAAGGAGGAAATTGCCGCTCCAACAATGCCAATATTTTTCTCCGAAACAAAAGAAGGGATTTTTGTTCTCAGTCATGGATCAAGCATGATTCGCAAATTCAATCCAAGTACATATGAAGAGATATCAGCAATTAATGTAGGTGTGAATCCTGTTGAAATGGTTTCAATGAATGATGAGCTTTTTATCACGAGCTATGATAGTGATGAGGTGTATGTTATTGACCAAAAAACAATGGACATAACAAGCGTTATCCAAGTGGGCAAAGGGCCATTTCAATTAATTAAAAGAGAAGGTGAACGATGATGACTGAGAAGAAGAAAGTAATGATCGTTGATGATGAAGAGGATATGAGAAACCTTATTCAGATGTATGTTGAGCGCGATAATTTTGAAACATATCATGCATCTGATGGTAATGATGCATTTAACATACTCGATAAAACCAATATTGATATCATTATTCTTGATGTGATGATGCCTGATATCGATGGCTTTACATTTTGCGAGAAGCTACGTCAAACCTCAAACATACCGATTATTTTTTTAACTGCTAGAGGTGACGAGTGGGATCGTGTATACGGTTTGAAAATGGGGGCAGATGATTATATTGTAAAGCCCTTTAGTCCTAGTGAATTAATTGCCCGTATAGATGCAGTTTTACGTCGAACAAATCAAGGCAGGCATAATGACGAGGGTTTATTTGTTAAATATGGATCATTAGAAATTAATGAAAAAGGTCGTAAAGTGCGAGTAAATGGCAGCTCTATTGGGTTAACACTTAAAGAGTTTGATTTATTGTTATTCTTTTGTAAACATCTAGGTCAAGCATTGAGTAGAGAGCAATTATTAGAAGGGGTTTGGGGCTTTGATTATAAGGGTGGTGTAAGAACAGTCGATACTCATATTAAAACGCTTAGGATAAAGTTGGGTGGGTTTGGAGATTCGATTACAACTGTATGGGGTATTGGTTATAAGTTAGAGGTGTGAAAAGATGTTTAAAGTGATCAGAAATTTGACATTAGCACATAAAATTTGGATTACTATTAGTCTCGCCATTATTGGGACAATTCTTTTTTCATATATATTATCAAATTATTTTTATGAAAAATACTATGTTGAAAATGTAAGAAGAACGCTTCAAGAAGAAGGCTCTCAACTTGCTACAAATTATAATGGTGGAGAAATAACAGATCAATTACTTGACCAAATTAATTGGTACAACCAAATGTCTGAGCCTGAAGTGTTGCTAATAACAAATCCTCGAGAATTAAGTGCATGTCTACCGTTTGATATTGATTATGAATCATATATTGATGAAGAAGATAGAGAGCGACTATTAAGAGGTGAACACGTATCCAAAATAGGATATGAACAAAGATTAGGACATCAGATTTTAGGTGTTATCATTCCTCTATTAGATGGAAATAGGCTGGAGGGTATTATTTATTTATATACTCCATTAGCGAATATTACCGATATGATCAATGATATTACTAATTTATGGATTCCAGTTGCTGTTTTATTTGTCATTTTATCCATTCTCCTTGGGAGAAAAATTATTGCTAAACTGATTAAGCCGCTCAAGCAACTTGAGCAAGCTGCCCAACACATGTCTAAGGGGAATTATACAGAACGAGTAAAAATATCAACAAATGACGAAATCGGTAAGCTTGGACAAGCTTTTAACGATATGGCAAGTGCTATTGCAAAAGAGGATGAGCGGAAGAAAGAATTTCTAGCCAATGTTTCCCATGAGCTACGTACACCTATTAGCTATGTAAAAGGTTATAGTGAAGCAATTGTTGATGGCGTCGTAAAAAAACAGGAGGATGTACAACGATATCTAAAATTGATTTATCGTGAGGCTGCTCGAATGCAACGACTTGTGCATGATTTACTCGACTTATCAAAGCTAGAGAGCAGTGTATACAACTTAACAAAGGTACCACTAGTATTTTCACAATCAATTGAAGAATCGTTAGCAATTTACGAACAAATTTTGTTGGAAAGCGAAATTTCACTTAACATGATGCTGGATCCAGAAATTATTATTTATGCTGATGAAGATCGTATTGAACAAATTATTCATAACCTTATAGATAATGCTATGCATTATACTAATAAAGGAGGAAATATTTCAGTTCAGTTAAAAAAAGTAAAAAATAATCAATGTGAGCTAATCATTTCAGATACAGGTATAGGAATGGATGACAAGCATTTAAATCAATTAGGTGAAAGGTTTTATCGTATTAATAAAGCACGTACTCGCAAAGATGGAGGTACCGGCCTCGGCTTAGCTATTGTTAAACAAATTGTTGTAGCCCATAACGGAAATATATCATTCTACAGTAAATTAGGAGAAGGAACTCAAGTTCATATTACATTTCCGGTATTAACGAATTAATTGCTGAAATGCTATAATAAATAAATTAACAGAAGAAATTCTAACAGTGTATACGTAAAAAAAGCGGAGGAGATATGCGTGAAATTATCACAAAAAGAAATTGAGATTCTTGAGATTCTAGAAGCTGATTGTCGTTTACCTGCCGAAACAATCGCAAAAATGGTTTCTTTGTCAACAGAGGAAGTTGAAGCAAGTATAGAAAAATTAGAAAATTCTAAAGTTATTGTCCAATATGTTCCAATGATAGATTGGAATAAAGTCAACGGTCTCGAAAATGTAACTGCAATGATCGACGTAAAAGTAACTCCTAAGCGTGGAGTTGGTTTTGACGAAGTTGCTGAACGTATATATCGTTATCCAGAAGTAAAATCTGTCTATCTAATGAGTGGAGCGTATGATCTATCTGTCGTCATTGAAGGTCGATCAATGCCAGAGGTCGCAAATTTTGTTTCTGAGAAGTTGTCTACACTTGATTCTGTAATCTCAACGACAACTCATTTTATGTTAAAAAAATATAAACATGATGGTACAGTGTTCGATCAAGATGATAAAGATCAGCGTATCGTGGTGTCACCATGATTCATACAGAAAGATCATTTTTATCTGATACAGTTTTAAGTTTAAAACCATCTGGGATTCGTCGTTTTTTTGATCTAGCAGCTAGTATGGAGGGGGTTATTTCATTAGGGGTTGGCGAACCTGATTTTGTGACAGGTTGGAGTATACGTGAGGCGTGTATACTATCATTAGAACAAGGGTATACGTCATATACTGCTAATGCAGGGTTAATTGAACTGAGACAGGAAATATCATCATACTTAAAGAGCCAATATATGCTTCAGTATAGTGCTGAGCAAGAGATTCTTGTTACAGTTGGGGCAAGTCAAGCTCTTGATCTTGCTTTAAGAGCTATTGTTAATCAAGGAGATGAAGTGATTGTTGTTGAACCGAGTTTTGTATCGTATGCACCATTAGTTACATTAGCTGGTGGTACACCTATCACTATACAAACTACGGAAACTGATCAATTTAAGCTAAAGCCAGAGCATATTGAAAAAGTGATATCTGAGAAAACTAAAGCGATTATCATTTGCTCTCCAAACAATCCTACAGGAGCGGTGTTAACAAAAGAAGAACTAGAAGCTATAGCAGAAATTGTTGAACAATACAATTTAGTAGTTATATCAGATGAAATATACTCTGAACTTTCCTACGATGAGCAGCACTATAGTATAGCAAATGTAAATAGCATGAGAGAGCGTACGATTGTAATAAACGGTTTTTCTAAAGGTTTTGCAATGACAGGCTGGCGATTAGGGTATGTTGCTGCTCCTGCTGAGCTTTTACAGGCTATGCTCAAAATTCATCAGTATTCTATGATGTGTGCTCCGACACCAGTTCAATATGGTGCGATTGAAGCGTTAAAAAATGGACGTCAGGATGTTGAGGGAATGAAAAAAAGCTATAGACGTCGTCGGAACTATTTTGTTCAATCATTAGTCGATATCGGTCTTGATTGCCATCTACCAGGGGGAGCATTTTATGCATTTCCTTCCATAAAAAGTACTGGGTTGACCTCTGAACAATTTGCTGAAAAATTATTGATACAAGAAAAGGTCGCTGTTGTACCTGGACATGTGTTTGGTGAGAGCGGAGAAGGGCATATTCGGTGTTCTTATGCTTCATCAATGGAACAATTGCAAGAAGCAATCAAACGAGTTAATCGCTTTATGAATAGCTAAGTTGGCTGGCTGCATAGTTATTTTTAGAAAAATTGTTTCTTATCAATCGTTGTTTTCCTAATTTAATATCAAATTGTAACAAAGGTTGCCAATAGAGCGTAATAAAAAGACAAAACCATTATTGGTTTTGTCTGAATATATTTTGTGCAAGCTAATAACCCGTAGTATGTGTTCAAGTACTGTTATTATCTATAGTCATTTTGTTATTGTTATTTCTGTTCATATTTTATATCATAAAGCATTTGCATCACTTTTAAGAAATCTTCCTCGCTAAATTCTTTTGCCTTACGTAATATGAGCTTTGATTTTTCAGTGCCAACTTCTTTTATAAGGTGCTCAATTTCTTCGTCAAACCCAGAATTTATTTGATAAATTTGTTCTAACAGTTCTGGTGCTGGGATATCTAGTACAGTTGATATTTTTAGTATTGTTTGGGTATCAGGGAGTTGTGCACCAGATTCATATTTCTCAATCGTACCAGTACCGACACGAATCTTCATTGCCAATTCCCGTTGGCTTAGCTTTTTTTGCATTCTGTACATTTTAATGTTTGATCCGAGTGTACCCAATTTAGCTCCCTCCTAGCACATTCATTTCTTATAAATATTTTACCATGATTGAAAGTAAAAAAATCACTATAAATATGAATATTTAGTGATTAAATGTAGGTGTGATTTTTTACGAGTGTAAAGGCTTCAATATAGTAGGTAAATACAAAATATATTAGTTATTGATGAAGAATACGTCTAAAATGGTTTTCTTTGTTATGCTCATATTTTTAGTCCAAATTGCAAATTATAAAAAATAGGTAGAAAATTTGCTTTGAGGTAACTTATTGTTTATGATATAATGTTTAATTGCGTATAAACGAAATAAGAATATCGGTTTAGGAGTGTTTTCATGTCTGAAAAATTTGCAATTGGAAGTGTTGTTGTAGGTAAAGTTACAGGTGTTCAACCTTATGGTGCGTTTGTTGCCCTAGATGAAAATACACAAGGGTTAGTTCATATCTCTGAAATTACTCACGGATATGTAAAAGATATTAATGACCATGTGAAGGTTGGAGACGAAGTTAATGTTAAAGTTCTATCCATTGATGAGGCAGCAGGTAAAATAGGATTATCTATCCGTGCGACGCAAGAGGCACCTGTTGAAACTGAGAAACCTAAAAAGCCTAAAAAACGTCAAATACAAATGCCAGTAACAGAAATGGATGAACAACAAGGCTTTAATACTTTAAAAGAGAAACTTGAAGAATGGATTGAACAGTCTAAGCGCGAAGATTTAATAAAAAAATAAACTCCGCATAAGTAAACTTGAGCATTTGTGAATCTTGTGGGAGCTCTATCCATTCGATGAAAGATCCCCTCGATTAGTTATATGGGGATCTTTAGTCATAAAAATAGCTAAGGTCATATCAAAAAATCGCCTACCTTTTAAGGCGATTTTTTTGATTTAACTATGTTTCATGTTATAAGGTGTATCATCTAGTCGTTCTAGGTTCGGTACTTGTTCCAAATTCCTCAGAAGGCTTGAATAATATCCCTAAATTAATGAGGCCTGCAATTCCAACGATACCAAAAATAATTCTTGAAAGAGCGGAAGCTTGCCCATTAAAGATTGCTCCAACTAAGTCGAATTGAAAAAATCCAATTAGCCCCCAATTTATAGCCCCAATAATAGTAAAAACAAGTGCGATTCGTTGCATAGTACCCATAATATACTGCCTCCTTTTTATCTTAATTAATATATATTTTGGCGTATATAAGGAAAAATATTCATGATCTTTAATTTTTTTTATTGACTGTTTGCACATGCGTTGTATATATAGATGTCGTTAGCATCTTTCCTTTTTTCTCAATATGATGATACCGAATATATTATCTTGTCGTTCTAATTTAACAATACTAGCAGCAAAGTATACGAAAAGAGACTTAAATTAATAACAATGCCTGCAAAGTTTATGAATAAGGTATTCTTAAAAGATAAGTATAACTGTAGGGATCATTTCACTATTACTTCAGAAGTGATTAGCATATTTTATAGTGAAAATCTTTCACTTTACTTTCTCGAAACGCTCGGACGATTAGCCTTGTCATGGACTGAGCAGGGAGCTTGCGATTTTGTATTCCTTAAATCATAATGTTAGTGAAAGGAAGGATGTTATGAATAATTTCACGTTTTTTAATCCAACAAAACTAATTTTTGGTAAAGATCAATTAGAACAATTGAAAACAGAAATACCTCAATATGGAAAAAAAGTACTGCTCGTTTATGGTGGGGGAAGTATTAAGCGCAACGGTATTTATGAAAAAGTTACAGCAATTTTCTCAGAGATTGGTGCTGAGTTTGTTGAATTAGCAGGGGTTGAACCGAATCCACGTGTATCAACAGTAAGAAAAGGTGTGGAGATTTGTAAGAATGAAGGTATTGAATTCATATTAGCTGTAGGTGGCGGCAGTGTAATTGATTGTTCAAAGGCTATTGCAGCAGGTGCGAAATATGATGGAGATGTATGGGATTTTATGAGTAGAAAAGCAGTTCCAGAAGCTGCATTACCATTAGGGACTGTGTTAACACTTGCAGCAACTGGGTCAGAAATGAACGCAGGTTCTGTAATAACAAATTGGGAAACTCAAGAAAAGTATGGCTGGGGAAGTCCTTTAGTATTCCCTAAATTCTCCATTCTTGATCCGACTAATACATTTTCAGTGCCTAGAGATCAAACAATTTATGGTATGGTAGATATGATGAGTCATGTATTTGAGCAATATTTTCATAACGTTTCAAATACACCATTGCAAGATCAAATGTGTGAAGCAGTACTAAAAACTGTCATCGATACAGCTCCGAACCTGCTTGAAGATTTAGAGAGCTACGAGCATAGAGAAACGATATTATACAATGGTACGATTGCTTTAAATGGTATGTTAAGCATGGGTTATCGTGGAGATTGGGCAACTCATAATATTGAGCACGCTGTATCAGCTGTATACGATATTCCACATGCAGGTGGTTTAGCGATTTTATTTCCAAACTGGATGAGGCATGTCCTTGATGAAAATGTAGGTAGATTTAAACAATTAGCGATAAGAGTATTTGATGTAAATCCAGAAGGTAAGAGTGATCGTGAAATCGCATTGGAAGGCATTGATAAACTTAGTGCATTCTGGTCAAGTATTGGCGCACCTTCACGACTTGCGGATTATGACATTGATGACTCGAACCTTGAAGTAATGGCTGAAAAAACTGTTGTTTATGGTGATTTTGGTAATTTTAGAAAGCTAAACAAAGAGGATGTATTAAGCATTTTAAAAATGTCACTATAATATATTTGCTAAAAAATCAATGAATAGAATAAATAAGTTTAGACCAATTACAATTGTAATTGGTCTTTTATATTGGTTGTTTTCGCATAAATTGTTGCAGCTTGTCTTAGATATAACCTCACGTATGTTGCTAACTCACGTGGCATCTTTTTCTTCTCTAGAGACAATAACAATCATACTTTCATATCAGTTATTAAAATATAGGTAAAAAACGACAAAGTTTACGATAAGAGCCGTTATTTTTGTACGATCCTTATGCTTCTATGGGAATTTGAGCTTTCTTATCTTAATAGTATTTGGCAATATAATGGTAAATTTAAAGAAGTTAGGGTATTAGAATTAGCTTTCCTCTCATTAAATGTTGGAAAAGACATAAACATGTATACAACTAGAGCATTTGTAATGTTATGTTCTTAAACAATAACTATGGTAGGAGCGCAATTAACTGTTATAAAAATAGCTGTAAATTTTAAAAAAATACTCATAAGTGTTAGGAGGAGAAATATGGAGTTTGTCATTTATGCACTGCCAATTATTCTTTTTGTTCTTGGTTTGTATTTCATTTCTGAAAATTTTGAAACGAGAAGAAGATTAACCTACCCTCTAATTATTGCAAATATTGTACTTGCAATTCATTTATTCTTGCTAACAATAGTTGGTGGATGGGTGATATTAGGTACAGGAATGTTATCGGGTATTATTGTAATCATATGTTGGCTGATATTTATAATTATGAGCCGTTTTATTAAAAAAGAGAAGCAATTAGAAGAATAGATGGTGAAAGGGTTTTACTAATTATCGAGAAACTCATTTAGCTTAATATATGGAGAATGAGGTGGGAGTTTCTTTCGCTTACTATTTGTAAAGTTTAAAAGCACTTAAACCTTTATAACAAAACGAGTGATTAACATATTATTTGCTTTTATCTAGCTGTAGCATCTACTCCCCTCGAGTCACTTTGTCATTTCACCCGAAGGCAAAAAGCGCCTTCAAGTGAAAAGCTCCAGTGCTTGTCGCCGATAGTCAGGCACCTTCCGCTTTTCTATATTGTCTAGCTCCGCCTCCTAACCTCTCGAGACGTTTCACATTTTCATCAGAAGACAAAAAGCGTCTTCAGTTGAAAATGTTCCAAGGCTTGTCGAGGTTAAACAGTCGACTCCGCTTTTCTATATTGTCATAAAATATTTTGTTTTGGAGACGCTTACATAAGGGTGGTGTTCTTGATTTACTCACAGCCTTTCGCTAAAGTGGTATTTATAAAGATTTATTATTCAGTTTGGAGGTTAACAAGATGTCTTATATTAAGTTTGATTATTCAAAAGCATTATCGTTTTTTTCAGAACATGAAATTACATATTTACGTGATGCGGTAAAAGTAGCTCATCATTCATTGCATGAAAAAACTGGTGCAGGAAATGAATTTTTAGGGTGGGTTGATTTACCTACAGATTATAATAAAGAAGAATTCTCACGCATTCAAAAAAGCGCAGAAAAAATTAAAGGTGATTCTGAAATATTGTTAGTCATCGGAATCGGTGGATCATATTTAGGTGCACGAGCTGCCATTGATATGTTAAACCATTCGTTTTATTCATCGCTATCAAAAGAGCAAAGAACTACACCACAAATTATTTTTGTAGGTAATAATATTAGCTCGTCGTATATGAAAGATGTGATGGACGTATTAGAGGGCAAAGATTTCTCTATTAATGTCATTTCAAAATCTGGTACAACAACTGAGCCAGCTATTGCTTTCCGTATTTTCCGAAAAATACTTGAAGAAAAATATGGAATTGACGAGGCAAGAAAAAGAATTTATGCTACTACCGACCAAGCTAGAGGTGCGTTGAAAACACTGGCTAATGAAGAAGGATATGAATCATTTATCATTCCTGATGACGTAGGTGGTCGCTATTCAGTACTCACTGCTGTTGGATTATTACCAATCGCAGTTAGTGGTGCTAATATTGAAGAAATGATGCAAGGAGCTCAAGCTGCTAGCAACGAATTTTCTAACTCAGAGTTAGAAGAGAACGGTGCTTATCAATATGCAGTTGTTCGGAATGTTCTTTACAATAAAGGTAAAACAATAGAAATGTTAATAAATTATGAACCATCACTTCAATACTTTGCTGAATGGTGGAAGCAGTTGTTTGGTGAAAGTGAAGGGAAGGATCAAAAAGGAATATTCCCTTCATCAGCAAACTTCTCTACTGATTTACATTCATTAGGACAATATGTCCAAGAAGGTCGTCGTGATTTATTTGAAACGATTCTTCATGTGGAGAAACCTCGTCATGAATTAACGATTGAAGAAGCAAGTAGTGATTTAGATGGCTTAAACTATCTTGCTGGTAAAACAGTAGATTTTGTTAATAAAAAGGCATTTGAAGGTACGATGCTTGCTCACACAGATGGGGGAGTACCAAATTTAACTGTTTCAATCCCAGAGCTTAATGAGTATTCATTCGGGTATTTAGTATACTTTTTTGAAAAAGCTTGCGCCATGAGTGGATATTTATTAGGTGTAAATCCATTTGATCAACCAGGTGTTGAAGCATACAAAGTAAACATGTTTGCACTATTAGGAAAGCCTGGTTTCGAAGAGAAGAAGGCTGAGCTAGAAAAGCGACTAAATGATTAAAAAATCAATGCAATAATTAAAAATAAAGCTTGAGGGGATATTCCTCAGGCTTTTTTATTTTCTGTTCAATTATACATATGGATGAATGATATTTAGATGGTTAACCTAATACAAGAGTAAGGCTCTTTTTGACAATGTTGTTGCTATTATTACTAACGCCATTGAGTGAACTATGTTGCTATTGCAATTACAGCAAGATTACCTCAGTGCATTACTTTTACTAAGCAAAGACAAATTCTTCAAAGTAAAGATAGCGACAACGAATGTGATAACAGCTATTACTAAATATTGTATATAGGGGGTTATCATCTAGTCATAAAAATCAACAATTTAAGAGAAAACAGCAAAAACTAAAGGACGTGTTACAAAATGATTGAGTTATCATCAAAGATAACGGGTACAACTTTTAAATTATTTAAGTTGGAACAAGAGCTAAAACCTTTAGGTTATGTTATTGGTGGAAATTGGGATTATGATCATGGCTCATTTGATTATAAAATTGCCAACGAGGTCGGCTATCATTTTCTTCGTATTCCTTTTGAAGCTGTCGATGGTCAATTAGATTCAGAAGGTGTAACTGTTGAACTTGGTACCCCATTCTTACTGACACATAAATATCAAGTTGGTTTAGATGATAACGTACATGTTGGAAATGTGAATGCTTCATTTAATCAGTTTTCTGAGCCAGAAGATCCTGATGCAACAGTCCCAGCAAAGTATGTAGATATGGGGAAGTCCCTCATTAAAGATTTAGAAGAGAGGTTACTTCACTAATCCATTATGACTAATAGTTCATCTTGTGCCTTAATTAGAAATGAGTGAGAGGGGTTGACATAAGATTCATCTCCTCTTTTAACTCCTATTAATAAAATCCGCTTGCAAAGCAGACTATGGCTAACATCACGAAATGTTTGATTAATTAGGTCTGTTGTCGTTTGTATATACATGATTTTACTACCTTTTAGATGATCGAGCATTTTAAGTAATGTGTGAGCCATTCCATGTGAGAGTAGGCTATTGACCATTACATAACTTGATAACTTGGTCGTTTGAACAATTTCATCTGCACCTGCACGTTCAGCGTTGTTCACGTGATGTGATGTTAAGATTTCAACAATACTATATATGTTACAATTTAACCCCTTGATTGCTAAAAGTGTCAGGATGGAATTCATATCTGCAGTTAATTCATCCTTGCTTTGATCAGCTGTAATTAACGCCATAATTGCTGAATTAACATTTGCTTTTTTTAAAGTATGGTCCTGAGAAGGATTTCCTTTTATAAAATGAACATTTTTGTTTGGTAAAGGGTTGTGCTCTAGTGACTCGTCTATTAAGATAATTTCAATCGCTGGCTTAAGTTTTGAAAGGTGAGTGATCGTCTCGTACGCACGACCATTCCAGCCTATAATAATAATTTGATGTTCGCCTTTAAATGAGATTTTTCCCTCCATAAATTCGTTCTCCTTTGCAACTGCTGTAGCTGCAAGTGTGACAAAATATGTTGTAACAAAGCCTGTCCCAGCTAAGATAAGAATAATAGCGACAAGTCTTCCAATCGTTGAAGCTGGAACGAAGTCACCATAACCAACAGTTGAAGTAGTGATGATTGCCCACCAAATTCCATCAAATATTGTAGGAAATTGATTTGGTTCAAGTAAATGAATGATTGTACCGAATAGGATAATCATCATAATAATAATGGAAAGTATCCTATAAACAACATGCCAACGTAAGTACGATGCTAATAGCCCACCAACTTTCACGGCCTAACCCCCAATCTAAAAGTATATCTCTCAATTTTTTGAAGCACATTAGCATTTTATTTAGAAGTTGAGTCAAGTCATCATGGAGAGAATTTCTCTCATAATATTATTAAGATGATCAGTTATATTTTTATCTCCATATTTTTCCTTTGCTTGTTCAATAGCGGAAATCACATCATCCTCAAAGTCAATAATTGGCTTGTCTGTCTCTGACTCGTTATATAGAGCTATGATTGAATCAAGCCCTTCATTTAAACCATCAATCGTATCGCTTAGTACTTGTTTCTCGTCATTCGTCATTTTCATTGCTGTACGCCCTTTCGTTTATCGTCCAGAAAAATAATATGTATCTATTAGTGTGTTCGATATTTGGTCAATTTTGCATAAATTTTTCTTTTTTTTGTAATGATATTGATGGAGTAAAAATTAAAAAGGACTCTTTTCGTAACCGTTGTAATTATTTTTACTACAATAAAACAGCTAGAAATGGTTTTATGAGTGTATCTTTTTTAATATTAATTAGATGACATGATTTCTTATTTCTAGTACGAAAATAAGTCTTTTAAAAGATGGAGGCATAGTAATGGATATAAAACGTGCGAAACAAATCATTTCATCACCAAATGATATAACGGTTCATTATAATGGAGTGTCTGTTTGGATTGATAGTTGTGATGAGCAAGGGAATGTTGCTACAGTCCATATGAGAGGTAACCATGATGAAAAACGGTCTGTACCGATTGCTGAGTTAGAAGAGGTTTAAAAGAATAGGATTTACGTAAAGTGGTGAACTCTCAATGATGAGATTGCCACTTTTTTTGAATTGGTATGTTTTTTTGTGGGACTAAGAAATAAAATATGTAAGCATCTAGCATTCGTGGTATTAAAAATGATAGTACTCCGATAAAACTTTACTTATAGCCATGAATAATAGTAAAGCTTACGAAGAGAAGCAAATTAAAACCGTTGTCATCTTGATCATATAAGTTACAATGGTGGTAGGTAAGAAGAATGGAGGTTAGAATCAATGATTAATAAGATTGCAACTGTTGCAGTGTATGTAGATGATCAGCAAAAAGCAAAACACTTTTGGACAGAACAAGTAGGATTTGAAGTAGTGGCAGAGTTCCCAATGGGACCAAATGCTAATTGGCTAGAAGTAGCACCAAAAGGTGCGCAATCTCATTTAGTAATATATCCAAAGGTCATGATGAAAGATTGGAATGAGAAGCAGGCATCCATTGTGTTTGAGTGTGAAAATGTACAAGCTACATACGAAATGTTAAAAACAAATGGCGTAGAGTTTTTAGATGAACCGAAAAAAATGGAATGGGGGACATTTGTTCAGTTTAAAGATCTTGATGGTAATGATTTTTTACTTAAAGGGTAGTATGAAATTATTATCTAGCAGTTAAGACATTATAGGTATATTTGTCTAAGTTTAGTAAATTGTTCCATTGTTGTTACTGTTGTGATATTCTGAATTTGTAGAATAATTCGACAGTAAAGGGGCGCTTTATTTGAAAGAACAAAATTTCAAAAACCATACTCGCTACCATGTACCGTACCATTTTATAGGTCTACCAATTATTCTTGCTGCGTTTATTGGAGCCATCGTTAATTTAGTGTTTGCTTTTTCAGATGGTGAGTCAGTTTGGCCTGCAACATTACTGTTAGTAGGGGTAGTTGGATTAGTGATCACGTTTATTCTCGTTCGAGAGTATATTTTGAAATTACAAGATCGTGTCATTCGCACAGAAGAGAATTTAAGAGCGTATGTGTTAACAGGTAGGTTATTAGATTCTAATTTGACAATCGATCAAATTATTGCGTTACGATTTGCTAGCGACGAAGAATTTCCTACACTTTGTGAGAAAGCCGTAAAAGAAAATTTGAAAAGGAATCAAATTAAGAAGGACATTGTTAATTGGAGAGGGGATTATTTTCGAGCTTAACACTCCAACTCTTATGAACAATAATTAAGTTAACGTACTATTATATTTATGGTGAAATTAGGAGGAGAAGAAACTCCTCCTAATTTAAAGGAAGGCTTAAAATAGCTATTTCTTATTGTTCTTATTAAATTCCGACATAAACATGGCTGGTATTAGTTTAAATGTGTCATTGTTTGCCAGTTGTTCCCCAAGAATATCCTCATGCTGCGATAATTGTTTAATTTGATTCATTTCTTTGTGTAAATCTTCCATTTTCTTATCTAATTTAGCAGCGGTATCAGCTGCTTCTTTGAGCTCATTTTTGATTCTTTCTGGAATTTCCTTATTATATTTATAATATATTTTGTGCTCTAAACTTGCCCAGAAATCCATGGCAATCGTACGAATTTGAATTTCTACAGGGACTAGATCTTCTCTATCAGACATGAAGATAGGAATTTGGATAATTAAATGAAGGCTTTGGTAGCCATTTGGTTTTGGATATTCGATATAATCCTTACACTCAATGACTGTTATATCTTTTTGTTGTTCTAGCATGTCTTTTATTTTGTAAATATCAGATATAAAAGAACAAGTAATACGAATTCCTGCAATATCCTTGATGTTTTCTCTTATATAAGGTAGTGAAAGGCCAATACCTTTTCTATCGATCTTTCTTAATATGCTTTCTGGGGACTTCAAGCGAGAGTTAGTATGCTCAATGGGATTATAGTCGTGTATATATTGAAATTCTTGTTTTAATATATCAATTTTCGTATTCACTTCAGCTAAAGCAAACTTGTAAGACATCATAAAGCGAATTAAATCTTTTTTGAATGATCTCATTTGCTCTATATTATTTTGTGATTTTGCATCCATAGTCGTCGTCCTTTTCGTGTTTTGTACCTATCTGGAGAGCTGTTTGTCGTTTGATGATCTTTGTTCTTAAGTATCTATTAATCCATGTAGAAATAATAAATGACAGTTTGTAATATGTCAAAAATGGATAATGTAAAATAGAAATATTAAAACTAATAATTAGACTCCATATATATTTATATATGGAGTCTAAGTCTAACAAAGCCCTCAAGCAATTTAATTTAATATAGCTATTTTAAGTACGTATTAGAGACGAGTATATCAGAAAGTACTTCAGTTGGGATTTCAAACCATACTATTCCATAGTAAGCAGGGGCAACTGCTGATTCATCAAACGAAATGACTAACTTACCATCGTTGTTTATATAAAATTGTTGGTCAGGTTGAATTTTTTCCCACGGACCTCGTCTTAAATATTGCATGTTGACATCTGGATGTGAAATCCAAAACGTAAGTTCTTCGTTTTCAATCATGTTTGTCATTTGATTTAAAATATTTTCACTTATCACGTCCACATAGCTTTCATCTTTAAACAGGCTAGGGAGGGTGATTAGTAATTCATTTTCTTTATCAATCGTATCATATTGAATTGTTTGTTGAGCTGATCCTGCGACATCAACAACGAGTCTACCTATAGATAAAATTTGTTCATTATCTGTCTTAACTTCATAATCACTGGAAAGAGCGAAATTCCCTCCAGAATCCTTTTCATCTTCCATTTTTGCCATAAAATCATTAAATAGCTGTTGGCTTTCTTCTAGGTATTTTTCATTTAAGGTTGTTTCTAATGAGGAATTTTCCATATCTTGAACGGCAGGTACTTTAATATCTACTTTAAATTTTTCGTCAGTTACTTCATACTCTCTGAAAGTAAGCACCTTCACTATACTACCAATGACGGGAGTTTCTGATAATGTACTAGCAATTGTTGGATTAATATTAAGGCTAGATACAAGAAGTATCGTTGCTACAGCTAATCCACCGAAATACCACTTCTTCTTTTTCTTCCTACCTTGCTTTAATGCCTTATTAACGACATCATCTAAATCCTTAGGGATCGGAATGCGATTATACTCTTCTTGTGCTTTGGTAAAGTGTTTTTTCATGTATATCTGCCTCCTCTAAATAATCATCATCGATTTTTATACGTAATAATTGTAGTGCTTTGTATAAGCGCGATTTGATCGTGCTCACATTCTCATTTAACACATTTGCAACCTGTTCTAATGTTAAGTCTTCAAAATATTTAAGAATGATAATAGTTTTATATTTATCTGGTAAGTACTCGATGATCATTTCCAAATTAAGCTGTTCATAGTTGTCGTATTTGCTTGGACTTATTAACTCCATTGTATGTGTATCAACTACACTAACTTTTTTCTTCTTCCTTATAAAATCCAAAGAGGTATTAACGACTATACGATAGTACCAACTTTTCAAAGAATTTTTATCTTGGAGAGTATGAATGGATGTTAGGGCTTTCTGTATCGATTCTTGAACAATATCTAATGCATCCTCAGAATTTTTTACATAGCTATAGGCTAATCTATAGCATTTTTGTTTGTGTTCCAAGATGAATTCCGTCAGTTGTTGTTCTGATATTCCTTTTCTCTTGCTCATAACATTCTTCCCTCCTTTGGTGTTTTTTGCCCTATATGATATAGACGTATCAAGGTGGATGAAAAGTTGAATGAAATGAAAAAAATTTAAACGCTCTAACTCTTTTTTTGCTAAGACCAAAATTCTGTTTTAGCAAAGTTTGTTGTTTTTCAAGTTAGGGTATAAACACTTACACATCTAGAGATCGTGACACCTTTTCTTATGTAACATGATGAACAATATAATCAAGCTACTCCTTATCGTACTAATTTTAGTGACAAACACAACAAAGGTTTCATAAGGAGTCTTTTGAAAAATCTTCCTAATCGGCAAGTTTATAATTCTCAAACTAAATATGATTGGAGAAGTTACCAAGTTTAAAACTAAAGAGCTAATGAGAGGGTTTATGAAATGGAGTTCTTACAAATCGAAGAGAAAGTGATGGATTTTTAAAGGAAAGGCTCTTTTCGTTAACTTTGTCGCTATCGAGACTATTAAGAAAAGCACTTAATAATTTTATGGCAATTTACCTCATTTTAAAATGAGAAAAGATACCACGAATAGGAGGTTTATAGTATTTTATACGAAAAGCAACAATCAATGCGAAAACATCCAAAAGAAAAGCAAAGTAGGTTGAGAGAGAAAAGGCGTTGATATAAATGTATCAACGCTTTTGTTCTTTCTTTATTTCAACATTTTTCTTAGTGCTTTCTTTCCCAATGTATATATCATTTTTTTTCCAACTGTCCCTTTTTTTATTGATTTGCTGCTTCTAAGAACTTTAGTTAATCTATACAAATTTTTCCCTGCTTTATAAATGGACATATCGATCCTCCTACAGAGCTTTTAAAATCATTATATTAGACTTGATATTAAATTCCTAGTAACAACATATGAACATAAAAGCAGGTAATGACTAATTATCTGGAAGGGTGTATATAGTTGATAAAATGATGATCTTTATTGTCTTGTATAATTAGCGATCATGTGCGGAATAATAAGACACAATTCATTGATATCCTCCGTAAAGCCCTGTTTGGTATGAACAGGGCTCATTTAATTTATTTGCTCAAGTTAATCGACTCATGTCAAATACAGACAGCTAGAAAACTTAATGAGCATTCAAGTTTTGCATTTTATCCATTAAAGATAATTATTGTAAATAGAGAAAATATTAGTTTTTTTATATTTTGTAATATTCAAAATCACATCGTTATCACATAATATTTCTTTCTTCCTTCACACTCCTATCAAACTTTCAACAATTTTATTATTTATCATATATCTACAGTGTTAAACAAGTTATCTATTAAATGAATTTCAAATCTATTCCCAAGATAGGAGGAAAAATAATTTGAGATTATCAACGAAGTCAATAGCTGCTACAGCATTAGCAGCAACTTTAGCTACGAGCACAATCTTGCCAAATTATGCGTTTGCTCAAGTAAATCAAGGCGTAGTTTCTGATGTAGCTACAGAGGAAATCGTTCTTGCACCTGTTAATATGCAAAAAGTATTAAACGAAATTGCTGCTAGTAAAGTAATTATGGATTCATATAAGACAGCAATATCAACACAAGGAACGATTCAATCAGACATACTTCCAGATTTACCTACCTATCAACAAATTGCTAGAGAACATGCTAGTGATTATACGAATAATTTAAATGAATTATTAATTGATAGGGACCTTGATGTTGTAGATTTTGCTGACGAATTCACTGTTTATTATGATCTTCTTATTGAGGCTTTAGATAGCATTGAAGCTGGGGATGAACAAGCGCGTAATGACTTCAAAGGTTTATTAGATTTATTGCAGTCAGACATACAATATTATCGGGACGATGCAAACGATACGATGTTTTCATATCAAGTGTATAAAGACGATTTGCAGGAAG
Source organism: Cytobacillus sp. IB215665 (assembly GCF_033963835.1). Classification (NCBI taxonomy): domain Bacteria; kingdom Bacillati; phylum Bacillota; class Bacilli; order Caryophanales; family Bacillaceae; genus Cytobacillus; species Cytobacillus sp. IB215665. The sequence goes on along the minus strand of NZ_JAXBME010000008.1, from coordinate 15,906 downwards.
ATCACTTTAATTTTCAAAATGCAGCAACCACAGCACTGAATACAATTGAATTAGAAGATGAAAAAAGTAAACTCGTTCTTGAGCAGCTTCACGACTTAGGCGTTGAAATTTCTAATGAAAATACAATCTTAACTGGAGAGTATATAGAAGCTGGAGTTGTAGGGCTTGAACTCACGACCTACTTACTAGAAATGGCTGTGGAATTCGAGCTGACGCCAACCCCGATAGGAATTGCTTTAGCTACATTTACGATCATATATGGTGCGGTGAATGGAAATAAGGAATTGCAGGAAAAACAAGAAAAGGTAAAAGAACTGACCGAACAATATAATGATATTGTCCTAGGTTTAAAAGGAATACAAAGTCAAGCTGCAATTTTAGCTGGTATACAGCTACAGCTTAGTAATTTCTATAATGCTAATGATGGTATTATTCAATCAACTAGAAGTCTTTATAAGGAATGGGATTCCGCCTATGTTGGAATTCAAAACTTAAAAGATAAATTTGAACAGGGTGATATTAGTATTGAAGAAATACGTAATATATTACTTAACGCTAAACAGAGCTGGCAAAATAATGGTGCCCAAGCTAGCTATATTAACAATCAACTTCATTTAAAAAGTTCTGTTGAAACTGCTACTACTGGAAGCTGAATTAACTAGAGTAAATTTCTTCGCTTTTAAATAACATGTTGTTTTTTTTGTACTAAAATCTATGATTTTCTTAAGCTATTGCAATTGATCTAATTAGTTCCAAACAACGTTTACGAAAAGTATGAAAAAAATGATACTGATAAAGGGAGAGGCTTATAATGAAAAAGACAACAAAAGTAGTTACGGCATCTTTACTAGCGTTTACAATTGCAGGGAATTCAATACCATATAATGTATTTGCAGAGGAAGTAGTTACAGCAGAAGATACTCAACTGCAAGATTCTGTGATGGGAGATAATATAGATTTGTTTCAGAATCGGGCACAACAGTTGATTTCTGATAAACTTGCACTTGATATTTATGCAAATACAATATTAGCACAAGGAACTATTAAACAGATTCAGTTTAATGACGATGATGGGAAACTAGTAACAGTTCCTATTGATATACATCAAGCAACAGCGAAACAAAATGCCTCTTATTGGAGAAATGACCTTGAACCCAAAATGATTAAACTGAACAACGATATAAGGTCTTCTGCTGATGACTTTCAGTACTATTCTGATTATGCTATTGAATATTTAAATTCATCAGATATAGATAGTGCAAAAGAAATGATAGCAGCTATGATTGATGAAACGAATGACAACGTAACAAATGTTAATAACACGATTGAAGACATGAAAGCATTTAGTACTGACCTTACGAAGGATTCAACAGATTTAAAAAGTGACAAAGACCAACTTGATACATGGTTAGGAAAAAATGGGGAAGATGGTTATGCAATTGATCAATTAAATAAAGATATTGCAAACTTTGAAAAACAGATGGATTCACTTAGACAACAAGAATTAGATGTTGCTCTCGCTTCTGCTGGAGCTGGGGTAGCGCTATGGATAGGAGCAGGAGTAGTGCTGGCTGTTGCTCCTGAAACATCTCCGTGGATTATTGGAGGTATGGCTGCTGGTGGGGTACTAGCAGTTGGGGGAGGAGTCGGTACATCAGTTGGTGTTTATCAATCAAAAATTAATGATGTTAAGCGGGAGTATATCGCAGCAATGGATGAATTAACGGATTTACAAAAACAATCAGCAGGATTTAAAATTGCCGAAGAACAAGTTAGTTTGATGGTTGAAAAAATAGACAAGGCGATTGTAGCACTTAATGATGTAAAAGATACGTGGGTTACTTTGCAAAATGACTTAGGTTATTTACTTGATCACCTCACAACTGCTGATACTAATGTAGAAGATAAAATCTCAAGAGCTAAAGCAGAGCTTAAGATTTCTCAAAGTAAATGGGCAGCTGTTTATGCAGATACAAATTTACTAAACACATTTGGCCAAGCTGTATCTATTGCTGATCTTGACGATTATCAATTTGATGCACCAACCAATTTAACAGCAAATATGAGTAACTCTTCAGTTACTTTAAATTGGGACAAGCCAACTTTTGCTTCAAAAATTAACGGAGACAATATCACGTATGATGTATCACTTGATGGCACAGTAAAACAAAGTAAACTAACAAATACAAGTGTTGTATTATCAGGAGATAATGCTCCTTCAGGTGAACACACTTATACAGTTCGGGCATTTGATGGCACAGTTTATTCAGATGTAGCAACAATAACAATTACAAATTAACAATATGGGCTGCCCCGTAAACAACTTTAATTGTAAGTAAGGGGCAGCCATATATTATTCATTGCATGGATAAGCCCAGTTTAATAGTGAAAAGGAGATAAAATAATATGGAAAATAATCGGTATTACAGCATGTTAGTGTCTCTGAAGTACGGGTTACTTATCGCATGGGTGATTTCCATATCTTTTGTCCGAATGAGTGAAATTGTAGGTGTACTTGGTTTATTATTGGCTTTCATTTATGTATTAATATTGATTTATTTAGTGAAGGATACAAGACGAGATTTTACAAAAAAGCTTCCTATTATAATCCTTCAATTATTAATTACTATTATCCTTGTTTCTTTTAGTGTATGGAGTCTAGCTGAAATTTTTTAATACGTTGATTTGAAAGAGTCCATTTTTACGAAGGGGTGAGGATGTTGATAAGAAAGTTTTTTCCTTTATTGTTAGTTACATTAGTCCTTCTTAATACAGGAATAATAAATCATTCATATGCTGCTGAGAACGACTCTGATTCTACTGTAGTAACAAATGCTGAAAATGATATTTCTATAGACCCTGTACAAATACAAGATAATGTTAATAATTTGTCTCATATGATTCAGCAGGTAGAAGAATATGCATTAGCTATAAAAGAAAAAACGATTGAAGATGAACTGGGTTCAAGTTCTAATTTTGCTGACCATCAACTAACATCTAAAGAGCACGCTGATACATGGTTATACGATATAAATAATCAAATGTATAAAGTTGTTAGTGATGTGGTTGACTATAGTAACGATTTCGAGCAAGCCTACACTCAAGCAAAGGTGCTTATTAGTGCATTGAATGGTAATGCTGATGCTAGTGGTCAGTTAATATCATTACTATTAGAAATGAAAGGAAAGGTTGCTGAAAAACTAGCAACAATTGATGAAGTTCAACCTAAGTTAAAGGGTTTTGATGCTGATTTAACAAATGATGTTACTAACTTTACAGATGACTATAATGAGGTAGGCTCGCAAATATCTCATGATCAAAATGAGATAAAAGCACTTCAGAACGAGATAGATGATCTAAATAAGAAAATGAAAGAGAAAACACCTGTTACAACTTGTAACTATTACGGGTGTACCGTAACATATGTACAAAAATATGATAATCCTCAATTACAGAAGGACAAAATGAGTGATCAAAATGATATTGACAAATTAAATGATGAAATTAACACATTAAGTAACTTTCAAAACGAAATACAATCTTTGATTGACAAAATAAATACTGTTGCAAATAACTTGACACTTACAAATATTAGGGATGCATGGGTAGTTCTTGATTATAGCTTTGAACAATTAATTAATGTCTTAAATAAAACTGATGTTGATAACCATCCAGCACTCTTGAATCCACAAATGGATATTGCTAATTCTAGATGGAAAGATATAAAGGAAGTTGCTCTCACACTTCAGGAAAGTATGGTTTTTAATGAACCGTATAATAAAGTTACGCCCCAATCGATAGATCACTTTCGAAATGTGCTCGTTAATCCGAATGAGTATACGATTGAAGCTGTGGTAACACCTTATGAATTAACAGACTTTGAACGTGTTTTCCAGGCTCATAATGAAAATAATGGAAAGAAAACGACGATATTTTTTAATAGCAATGGTAGGATTTCTTTTGAAGCTGTTGGAAATTCTTATGATAGAATCAACTCTAGCGATGGCGTTGCGGAAGTTGGTCATCAAATTTATGTTGCTCTGACTTATAGTGTGAACGGTGACGGACAACATGTAACAAAAGCTTTTGTTAATGGAGAAAAAATTGGTGAAACAGTATCATCTTCTTTATCTTATATTGACGATGTTATGTATATAGGGTCCACTGATGGAAAAACGAATGTCTTTAATGGGGCATTTACTAATTTGCGTATCTCGAATATTGCTCGTACTGAAAATGATATTAAATCTGATTATGAAAAAGGAATGAATAAAGATATTAACACCATTGTCTATATGAATTCAGACAATACGCTAGACATTGCTTATAATGAAAAACATCAAACTGATACAGATAGTACAATTGATGTATCAAAGTCACAGAAAGCGGTAAGTTATTATTATGTCGATGCTGTAAAATTTGTATTTACTCCTAAAGAAAATAAAGATCTATCTGGAGTTAGCGTTAGCTATCGGTTAAATAATGATACTGTGATAAATGAACGTATGCAGCAAATGTCTGATGGGACATGGATCTATTATGCACCTATAAAAGATGGGGATAGAATAAAATATTCATTTTCTTACGGATTAAACGAAAATGGACTTCAGTACAATGAACATACGGACCAGTATATTTACACTGTGCCTTTTAACTCTTATCCTACTGCATAATCTAGATGAAAAAGAAAATGAAATACTAAGTAAAATATAACGCTCCGTTCTTAATTGAGCGGAGTTCTTTTGAATGCTTGTGTATGACTTGCTATGTGTTGACGATTTTGTATTCGATAAAGGTGGTGTGAATAATACGCTAGAGAGTTGGTGTCCTAAGCCAAAAACTCACTTTATTACGAAGAGGTTAGTTTGATGTGAAAGCAATAGCTTCTGGAGTACCTCCAACAAGAACATTTGCAATGATTGAATGAGATTTTGTATCTATAACTGCGACAGTATTTTGCGAATCACACCCTACATATGCTAATTTCCCATCTGGAGTAAATTTCACAAAACGTTGACCGCTGTCTACTAGGATTGTCGCTATAACTAAATGAGATTTTGTATCTATGACAGTGATTGTTGTGCCACTGAAACTACCAACATATGCAAAATTTCCATTTGGTGCTATAGCAATAATATTTGAAAAGTCATCATTATTTCCTACAGGAATAGTACGGATAACGGATTGAGTCTGTACGTCAATTACTGAAACAGAACCTATATCATTTGGATTTGAATTTACAACATAGGTTAGATTTCCATCTGGTGTAATAGCTAAACTGGCAGGTTCTATTCCCACGCGTACCATAGTTATATGAGCTTGCGTTTTCGCATCAATAACCGATACGTTGTTAGATGAAAAGTTTATAACATAAACAAGCTTTCCGTCAGGTGTTATTGCTACAGCAATCGGTCTAGCTCCAACGGCTACATTCGCAATCACTGAATGTGTCTTCGTGTCGATGACCGATACACTACCTAAATTAGTATTATTCACTACATAAGCTAATTTCCCATTAGGTGTAAAGGCAAAAGCTTCTGGACGTATATTTACGGGCACAGTTGCAATAACTGAGTGTGTTTTGGTGTCTATAGCTGAAACGATATTAGTCCCACTAATAGTCGCGTAGGCGAGTTTTCCATCAGGTGTGAAAGATATATCAACGTTTTGTGAGAAGAAACCAGCAGTACTACCAATTTGCATAGTAGCGACTATGGAATGTGTTTTAATATCGATGGCGGATACTAAACTAACTTCATTAGTTATATCTGTAATTAAAACATAAGCGAGTTTTCCGTTCGGAGTGATATTAATATTATTTGGAATATTACTAAAAGGGATTGTGGCGATTGTGGAGTGCTTTTTAATATCAATAACAGACACAGAACCTGAGTTACCAAGGTTATCGTTGTTTACTACATAAGCCAAAACCATTATACTTACCTCCTTACAAATGTGCAATCCTCATTCATGAATATAGATCAAGAACTAGCCTAGACTGGGTGTGGGATCAGGAATTTCAAAAGGCAAACGGTACGTAGTGGCGTGTGCTAGGTCGCTTTGTATCCGGTTGTGAATAAGAGTTAGATAGACAGGATATACTGATTTACTGGTTGGTAAGCCTTTTCGGACTCCTCCGGAAAAAGCCCCGTTCTTATTGAGTGGGGCTAATTCGGTGTGAAGGCCAAATTAAATGGATTAGTCCCAGCTGGAATGGAGGTGATGATAGAGTGCGTTTTAACGTCAATGGCTGTTACAGTGCCCGGGTTATTATTATTCGGGAGATATGCTAATTTTCCATCCGGAGTGAAATTGATAAAAACACCAGTACCGGATAAAACGTCTGTATCTATGTTAGAAATAATTATGTGTGTTTTCGTATCAATAACACAGATAGCATTAGTAACGTTATTACTTATTACTGAAAAATAAGCAAATTTTCCATCGGGTGTTACAGAGACATCAAATACAAAGCCTCCTGTCTGAATCGTTGCAATTACGCTATGCGTTTTAACATCGATGACTGACACAGAGTTATCAAATATATTAGTGACATAAGCAAGCTTTCCATCTGGTGTAAATGCTACTCTAAACGACATGATTCCAACTGAAATAGAAGCAATAACAGAATGCGTCTTTACATCGATAACTGAAACTGTAGAAGGGTCATTTCCATTAGAGCCAGTTACATAAGCGAGTTTACCGTTTGGAGAAAGTTTTGTATCTTGCGGGGTTCCTTCAACACTTATAGTTGCTATAACGGAATGAGTTTTCACGTCAATAACGCATACAGTACTCGGATTTGTCACATAGGCGAGTTTTCCATCAGGAGTAAACGAAATAAAAAATGGGCCATCACCAACATCCACAGTAGCAACCACACTGTGTGTTTTTACATCAATTACCGAAACTACAGTATCTCCACGTCCCGTCACATAAGCAAGTTTACCATCAGGTGTAAATTCAACGAAAGCTGGCCTCCCACCTACTTGAACAGAAGAGATAACGCTATGAGTTTTCGTATCAATAACGGAAACAGACACACCACCACTATTGGTGACATAAGCGATTTTACCGTCCGGTGTGAATGCAACATCTTGAGGATTCATACCGACTGACATTGTAGCAATCACGCTATGAGTTTTCGTATCAATAACCGAGATACTACAACCGTCTATATTTGTTACATAAGCCAGTACCATCGCACCGTCCTCCTTTTATTCGTTTATAACAGTGTATGCGGTGATGTTCGTTGTGAGTATTGAAAAAGCCCCGTTCAAATGAGCGGGGTCAATTGCTAGTTCAGCAAGGCGAAGCTTTCCTTCGCTACATATTATTTATGTTCCAAGGCTTGCCGATGTTAGGATTAATAACTAATGTAGCAAAATTTATACCAAAATTCCTTCCGTAAACCACACTTGTGGCCTTTTTCCCATGTTCATTTACGTCCTTAACCGCATTCTTAATCATTTGTTCGCTAAAATTCAGATTCATAATGAAAGTCTACGATTAATTCTCCGAATGTGTCATAACATTTGTCCCTTCATTTGCTACGTATTATTTACGCAACAAAAGGAACTTATTTTTGCTAGCACTATGCAGCGTGGACAATATGAGCTGTTTTCTGCCCCAAGCCAGCGGTAAGTCAATGGACATAAAAAAACCCCGAACGTTGATATGACGGGATTTTTGTAAGTGAAGTTTATTGTATAATGGAGCATAGCGGGCTCGAACCGCTGACCTCTACACTGCCAGTGTAGCGCTCTCCCAGCTGAGCTAATGCCCCTTATATGGAAAATAATATCATGAATATTGAACATAGATCAATATTCATATTTTTAGAATGTAAGTGACTTTACAGGCTCTCTATTTCAATACTGCTCACACCTGGGATTTTTTGAACTGTATAGTACACATCTGTTGTATAACGTTTTTGATCGACGGTTATTTTCATTTGGATCAACTTAGTTTCTTCAGAATCTTTAATCCGAATATGCTTTAGTGTAATTTCTTCCTGTTGAAGGCTAGTTAGTATGTTTGAAACTTGGGTATTGTCTTGAACGATGAGTTTAAGTAAAATTTCTTTTTCACGTAGTTTTTTTGGACCTAGTAAGCCTATTAAGATGGGTACGATTTCAACACTAATGATGAGTAAGATAACGCCTGCAATTGCTGCCCAATAAAAGCCCGCCCCTACAGCGATACCAATGCCAGCAGCTCCCCATATCATTGCAGCTGTCGTTAATCCAGAAATACTGTCATTCCCTCTCCGTAATATAACACCAGCACCTAAAAAGCCAATCCCTGAAACGATTTGAGCAGCTAATCGCAATGGATCCATTGTGATGCGATTGCTGTCTGGAAACTGATAAGCAGATTCAATCGATACAATCGTTAATAAACAACTTACAATAGATATAACGAGACTTGTCTTTAATCCAACGGGTTTCCTTTTTAGTTCCCGTTCTAAACCTATAATTAATCCTAATATGGCAGATAAGCCTAGTTGTAACAAATGAGAAGTTTCAATCATAAAGCATCACCTTTAGGTAAGTATTTTAGAAGAGAAATATACATTCGTATGTTAAAATATTTTACAAGTGTAGAATTTGTAATGATAAGAATTTTCGAACCATTTAGATATCACTTAGGGATTCAGTTTTTTTAATAGGTTTTTTTCTCATTGCTTGTTGTTATACGTACTACTACTTAAGCATGGAATCATCTCTAACATTCGTAGCATCTTTACATTTGGCAAAGGGCTGAAACAAGTAAAAAAACTATTTAACAGTTTCTAACTTAGTAACAATAACAACAATGTTTACGAAAAGAGCCTTTTAATAAAATATACGATTTTATTTAGGAGGCAATAGATGAATAATTTGATCTTTGGTCTTGTGTCATATTTACTTGGTACGATCATGACAGGCCTTTTTGTAACCAAGTTTTACGCAGGTGTTGATATACGAGATCATGGAAGTGGAAATATTGGTGCGCGGAACACCGGACGGATTGTTGGAAAAAAAGGTTTTATTCTTACGTTCTGTGGTGATGCATTAAAAGGAGCAGTTGTTGTTGGAATTGCAAAACTGCTGTCATTTTCACTAGAATTTCAATTGCTTTGCCTACTACTTGTAGTAATAGGTCATATTTGGCCTATAACACTTCGTTTCAAGGGTGGAAAAGGAATATCAACATTATTAGGTGGATTGATTGTGTTTGATGAGCTAATTTGTTTATTGTTGTTAATATTCTTTTTCGTTTGTTATTTAGTTATGCGTAGTTTTACACTTGCTGGTTTAGCCGCAATTTCTTTGTTGCCACTAATATTGTTATTTATAAATTATTCAATACCGAGTGTTGTTATTGCAATATTTATCGTTTTAATTATAATTTTTGCTCACAGAGATAATGTTTTCTTGAGATGGAAAACATAGTTATTTTATCTTAACATGTTAATTTAAAATAAAGAAAAGTTAATTATGTTTTCCCGATATTAATAACCTCATAATTTATAAACGGAGCTGATGGATATGGGATACATTTATAAAGTTGCAAAAAACGCTGATGAATTGAATCAAATTCATTCGTTAAACTACGAAACTTTTGTAGAGGAAATTCCACAACATGGTTCGAATACATCAAAGGAATTAGTAGACCAATTTCATGATGAAAATACATATCTAATATGTAAGCACCGAGATGAAGTGATTGGGATGGTTGCCTTGCGACATAATAGGCCATTTTCATTAGATAAAAAAATAGGCAAAGTAGAAGGACAGTTACCTGTTAATGCTTCATTTCCATGTGAAATAAGGCTATTAGCTGTAAAAAAAGAGTATCGTAATGGGAGGGTGTTTGTAGGGCTTGCTCAATTATTAGCTAGGTATTGTTTGAAAAAAGGGTATGATCTAGCTGTAATATCGGGAACAACTCGCAGAGCTAAATTATATGCTCAATTGGGCTTTCAGCCATTTTCACAGCTCGTAGGGAAAGAAGATGCTTATTTCCAACCGATGTATTTAACTAGAGATACATTTGAAGAATCAGTGGCTGGACGTTTGATGCCGACAATGAAATCGTTTCTACCTGGGCCTGTATCTATTAGAGATGAAGTTACAGAAGCGTTAAATGAAAAGCCGATTTCTCATCGATCTACTGAATTTCATAAATTATTGAGTAAAGTAAAAGGGAAACTATGTAATCTAACGAATGCTATGGATGTGCAGTTGCTAATGGGAACGGGGACACTAGCAAATGACATGATAGCTATGCAATTAAAACTAAACAGAGGAAAAGGGCTAATTCTTGTAAATGGTGAGTTCGGAAACAGGTTAGTAGACCATGCCAATAGATGTGGGCTGCAATTTGATATGATAGAAAAAAAGTGGGGAGAACCTTTTTGCTCAGAAGAAATTAAAAGAAAAATACACCAATCAGAATATTCATGGATATGGGCAGTTCATTGTGAAACATCTACCGGTATGATAAATGATATTGACGCACTTAAAGAACTAAGCACAGCACATAATATTAAATTGTGTTTAGATTGTATAAGTACGACCGGGATTATACCTGTAGATTTGAAGGATGTTTTTTTAGCCTCAGGGGTAAGTGGGAAGGGATTAGGAGCTTACACTGGCATATCATTTGTTTATCACAACAACTCAATAAAATCATCTCCACTTATTCCAAAATACTTAGATTTAGGTATCTATATCGAAAATGAAGGAGTGGCTTTCTCTTCCTCATCAAATTTATTAAGTGCTCTTCATACTGCATTAGATAGCTATGAAACATTAGAAAAGTTCACTCATATACGTAAACAATATTCGTTCATACGATCAGAAGTGGAGCGCATAGGCTTGAAGATTTTGGTAGATGAAGAGTTTTCATCACCAGGTATTATGACAATCGTTGTTCCCTCGCACTTGCTTTCTACCGATATAGGAGATGAATTATATATACAGGGATACTATCTTCATTATGAAAGTAGCTATTTAACAGCGAATAATTGGCTACAAATTGCCTGTATGAATAGATATGATGACCAAGACATAGAGAATATGATAAAACATTTAAAAAACGGGATAGGTCATATTAACCATTGTGTGTAACATTTCCCACCAACTGTCGTCTATTGTTATGAGAGTATAGGGGTGCCCTTAGACAATTTTCAGAAAGGTGGAACAGAAATGAAGAAGTTCTCTGTAATTAGCTTTTGTATAGTAGCGTTAAGCTTTCTGTTTGGCTTGTTCTTTTATCAATTTCGTCCAGCCATTGCGAGTGACTTAATAGATCTTAATGAACAATCAGTCGTCTTACCAAATAAAATGTGGGAAATTTCATTTTCATCACCAGTAGATGAATCAACCATATCATCACAATCTGTCTATATAAAAAATAGCCAGAATGAAAAGGCTGACGTTAGTCTACTGTTAAGTGAAGATAAAAAGCTATTAACGATTACTGCTCCAGCAGACGGCTATGAAGTGAAGGAAGACTACACACTTGTTATTACTTCGGAGGTCGCTCTAGATTCGGGGAAACGATTACCTTCTAATACGAACTTTTCTTTCACAGTCATACCTGAAATCCCTACAATTGGATCGAAAGAAGAGCTGCATGAATATTTCCAAAGTATTATTGATTTCTATGAAACGAACAGAGATATGACAGTTATGGAAGAAAAGGCAGATGCTGAAGTATCTACATTATCAGAAGACAATTCATTTTCAGAAACGAATAATCAAGTGCAAGGTGTAGATGAGGCGGATAGAGTAAAAACTGATGGAGAATATATTTACCATATATCTAACCAGGATGTGGTCATTACAAAGGCCGTTCCAGCAGATGCTATGAAGGTAGTGGCGACTATTTCTAACAAGGAGTTTTCTCCTTCACAACTATTTATTGAAGGTGATAAACTAATTGTGATTGGCTCAACTTACGGTACACAATATTATGAGGAAGCAACAAGGAGTTTAATTGCTCCTATAGAACAGGTCACAAACGCATATGTATATGATATAACTAAACGTGATAATCCAATAGAAGTGAAAGCAGTTTCTTTAGAAGGAAGTTATGTTACAGCGAGGAAAATGGATTCAATTATCTATCTTGTGGCTAATCAATATCCTCATTATTGGATACTAAAAGATGAGGAGCAAATTGATTTACGACCAAGTTATTATGATTCAGCTGTGAGTGATGATTTACAAATAGTGAATTATGATGAAATAAGTTATATTCCAGATTCAAAAGAAGCCAATTATATGATGATAGGAACTTTTGATATAAATACCCCTGATGAAGAGATGAAGGTAACAACTTGGTTAGGTAGTGGACACAATATCTATATGTCTACGGAAAACCTTTATGTAGCAGTTACTAAGTTTCCGATGATATCTACTTTCGAAAAGCTCATGGAAGAACCATCTACGCAAAGTACTGAAATATATAAATTCTCAATTGATGGTCCAGATGTAAAATTTTATAGCTATGGTGAAGTTAATGGAACAGTATTAAATCAATTTTCTATGGATGAAGCTGAAGGGTACTTTCGCATCGCTACAACTTCAGGCGAGGTGTGGAATGATGAACGCCCGTCCTCAAATAACTTATATGTTTTAGACGACAAAATGTCCACAGTAGGTTCTTTAGAGGATTTAGCAATGGGTGAGCGAATTTATTCAGTTAGGTTTATGAATGACAGAGCTTATGTTGTCACATTTAAACAAGTAGACCCATTATTTGTTCTCGATTTGAGTAATCCTAATAAACCAGCAGTATTGGGGGAATTAAAAATCCCTGGATTCAGTAACTATTTACATCCTTATGACGAAAATCATATTATCGGCTTCGGGCAGAATACTACACTCGTTGCAAATAAAGACCCGAACATAGAGCCTAGAGTTATAACAGATGGAGTGAAGATTTCACTTTTTGATATTACTGATGTAACAAATCCACAGGAAAAATTCACAGAAATTATTGGAGGTAGGGGAACTTACTCGCCATTGAATTATGACCATAAAGCATTACTATTTAATAAGGATATGAACTTATTCGCATTTCCAATTGCAATTTATGATAACAAAGAAGATAGTGAATTTGAACAAATCTTTTCATTTCAAGGAGGATATATATATCATATAGATTTGGAGAATGGTTTTCAGTTAAGTTCAACGGTAACACATCAACAAGAAAACATTTTGTACCCAGATTGGGAGAACGAAATATACCGACTTATCTATATTGATGATGTACTATATGCTCTATCACCTTCAACGATTACAGCACACAATTTAGGTACGTATGAAGAGATTAATAAGGTTCTAGTGAAGTAGTGTGTGATCAGTTAGTATTTTATTATTAAGGCTGTTTTCGTATTGATTATTGCTTTTCGTATTAAGAAATATACAGTTAGTCAACTAGCTTACGTGGCATCTTTTCTACCCTGTACAACAATGAGTAACATATAAAACCACTTTTATGGTACTTATTTGTAACAATAGACGAAAAGAACGGTAAGTAAAAATAGATCCGCTGAGGGTCTGAACCAATTTTGGTATAGACCCTTTAGCTTTGCTCTTTAGATATTGAAGGAGTCTTATTTATGTTTATTGTTCAATAAGTTATCGTTACAAGGGAAAGGGTTATTATGAAACAATGAAAAAAATAATCTTAAATCCTTATGCTGCACTTATTATAGGGGTTATTTCTGTTTCTACTTCTGCGGTAATCGTAAAAGTCATTACAGCACCGGCACCTGTTATCGCATTTTATAGGATGCTATTTGCAGTTCTATTTATTTCTCCAATTTTCTTGATGAAAAATGTGAAAGAAATGGCTCTCATGTCTAAGCGAGAATGGATATATTCAGTTGGGGCAGGCATTTTTCTAGCTTTTCATTTTATCCTTTGGTTTGAATCTCTGCAGTATACTTCTGTAGCGAGTTCTGTTGTGTTTGTATCTCTTCAGCCGTTATTTGCATTTGTAGGAACAATGGTTTTTTTTCAAGAAAGGATAACATTCAAAGCATTTATGACTGGTTTGTTAGCTATTATCGGTAGCTTTATTATTAGTATAGGGGATTTTAGGCTAAGTGATAGTGCATTGCTTGGGGATATATTAGCTATATTTGCGTGTGTTATGGTTACAGCTTATTTGTTATTAGGTCAGTATACTAGAAAACGCTTGGCAGTCATTACGTATACTTTTGTTGTTTACGGAGTGAGTACGATTACATTATTTATTTATGTACTGTTACTAGGTTATCCATTATTACAATACCCAACGACTGATTGGTATTACTTTTTATTTTTGGCAATTGTTCCAACCTTGCTAGGGCATAGCCTTTTTAATTGGACGTTAAAGTGGTTAAGTACGGCAACCGTTTCAATAGGAATTTTATTCGAACCAGTAGGAGCTTCAATTTTGGCATACTTCATTCTAGGTGAACAAGTGATTTGGACACAAATATTAGGTGGTGCCATTATCATTGTTGCTATTGCGTTTTTTATAGTAGAAAGCAATGCAAAAAGGTTTGAAAAGTCAATCAAATAGCACTTTTTGATATAAAGCAAAAGCTGTAGAACAATTGAGAAGGCCGTTTTCGCATTGCTTGTTGATTTTGTTCCGAGGAAATAAACATGTATTAAAACGATAGCAACAAAGTAACTGTAAAGAGTCATTACAATATATAGTTTTTATTACCTATGTTAGCAATAATCATTTTAAATGAGTTGATGGAATGAGAAAGTCTTATTTCTTTCCTATACACTGACAAAGCTTTGTAATTAGGTCTTGATGTTTGAGATAACAGGTAAGCAGATTCGAGCGATCCTATTCTCCTTCTTTTATTTAGTGCTTCTATCATTTCTTCAGCAGTCTTTATTCCAATCCCATGCCCGAAATATAAATCGTCTTCGAGGACAATCGCGTTTTCACCCTGCCACTCAGGTGTAGCAGGATTATAATCTGGGTTGTTAAAATATATACAATCACCAGGTAGAAAGTCATTCCCTGCTTTCGTTATTAACCCTAAATCTTTATCATAATGCCAATCGTAAAGGGTAAGGTTCGCAAACAATCTATTGAAATCTTGCTCATCGATAGATTCTAATAGTGCTTTATAAAAGGTTATGACCATAGCTGTTGCACATTCAAAAGCATATTTTTCCCCGTTGTTAAAAATATCTTGAATCCCAGTCGATGGTTTAATTCCTTCTTTTAATTCAAAGGCACCCATATCTGTGAGATTCCAATACTCTTCATTACATTTTGAATTTGCAAAAGTGGCAAACTTTACACCACTTTCAAACAAATCTTTTGCTGCTTTAACAGTTTCACTTCTTACGTGTATTTCAAATTGAAATTGTTTTATATCATCATATACATATCTTTCTGGATAGTAAGCCATTTTATTAATGATCTCTTGTTGTGGACCAGAGAAATAATTTATATCTAAATCGATTGGGTCAAATAGCGTATCGTCTATAATAATCACTTTATCTCCCCCTTATCAAAATAGCCTTCAGTACTTACATTTCATATATATGATATAAAAAGATAGTTACTACAAGATTTAATGTTACAAATTGAGTTGCACCTTTTTAAAACATTATTCATTATCTTGAAAAAGATGTTGCATTAAGATAATTATCGTGATATATTATTTCTTGTCGCTGCTAATAAACAGCTACTTAAGAAAAAACAAAAAAACATATTGACACTTGAGTGTTGAAGATGTTATATTAATTAAGTCGCCTCTGAGCGATAACACAGAATAATGTTCTTTGAAAACTAAACAAAACAAAAGCGTCAACGTTAATTTTTTTGAACAAATGAGCAATCAAACTTTATTGGAGAGTTTGATCCTGGCTCAGGACGAACGCTGGCGGC